>JAISDV010000155.1 GCA_031264545.1 Oscillospiraceae bacterium
CCGTATCTCGGGCATTAACATCGACTGGACAAAGGTGCTCATTTTTACGCTGCTGGGCGCTTTCGTCGGGATCGGCAGCCTGCTCAACACGACCTTCCTGGCCTCCTCGAATCCGGGAATGGTCACAGGCTTTGAGTTTACCGTCATCACCACGGTCGTCCTGGGCGGCACCGCCCTGGCCGGCGGCAAGGGGAGTATCTTCAACTCCATTGTGGCCGCGGTCTTTCTTGTGTCCATCACCGTGGGACTCAACGCGCTCCAGGTGAACCCCTATTACCAGAAGCTTGTCCAGGGCGTGATCCTGCTCTTTGCCTTCTCTATCAACGAAATCCGCAACAGTCTCGAGACCCGCCGCGTTAAGCTTCGCGCCAGGCGCGAGGTCCGGGCGCGGGATACCGAACAGGCCGTTAGTGATTAAAGGACCGTTCCATATCCTGAGATCACAGGTAATAAATATTTACATTGGAGGAAAAGTACGTGAAAAAGTTTGTCCACGCGATTGCCCTGCTGCTTTGCCTGGTCCTGGCCTTTGGCCTGGCCGCCTGCGGCAGCCCGGCAGAACCCACACCCACACCCACCGCGTCAACACCGTCCGAAACCGAACCGTCCGCTCCCTCAGATGAGATCACCATTGGCTTCTCCGTGTACGATATGCAGTACGAGTTTTTCCAGAACATGGAAAAAGGCACCCGTGAGGCCGTCGAGGCCCTTGGCTGGAAGTATGTGCTCCACGACGAGAAGAGCTCCGAGCAGGAGATGGTCACCGGCGCCATCAACCTGATCAACTCCGGCGTCAGCGCCCTGATCATCTCTCCCTGCAAGCCCGAGGCCCTGTCCTCCATCGTCGCGGCGGCCAAGGAAAAGAACATCCCCGTCATCGTTGACGACATCGGCGGCGGCGGCACGGACTACAACGCCATCGTCATTTCCAACTGCTACCACGGCGGACAGCTGGGCGCCGACTACACCGTCGAGCTTCTGGCAGGCAATGAAGGCTCCAAAAAGGTCGCCATCATCAAGTGCGAGCCCGAGGCTGTCTACGCGATCCGCCGCGGCGAGGGCTACAAGGCAAACATCACCGCCGCCGGCTTTGAAGTGGTCGCCGAGATTTCCGGCCACTCCAAGAGCGAGGAAGGCTACAGCATCATGCAGGACCTGCTGGCCTCCAACCCCGACATCGTGGCCGTATTCGCGGAGAACGACCCGATGGCCGTCGGCGCCGCCAACGCCATTGCGGACGCCGGGCGCAACGACATCGTCGTCATCGGCTTTAACAACGACCCGGAGGCCGTGGACGCCATGAAGTCCGGCATTATGGCCGCCACCGTCGCCCAGTTCCCGGAGCTCATGGGACAGAAGACCGTCGAGCTCGCGCAGACGCTGCTGTCGGGCGGCACGATCGCCTATGACGACCCGAGCACCCGCGAGGTGTTTGCCGAGGTCAAGCTGATCAAGGCCGGCGACGTGGCGTAAGCCTCAAAAAAGCTCCATCGAATCGAGCACAGACCGAAGGACAGACAGGCGTCCTGAAAGCGCCTGTCTGTCTGCAAAAGAGGGGACTGATCGTTATGGAAACCGCGTCAAAGCTGAAAGAGACGGCAAAGCCGAAAATCGGCCTCTATTCCATGGGGCTGCGCGCCTATTGGAGCCAGTTCGAGGGGCTGCGGGAGCGGTTGCTGCGCTACGGGGAATTTATCCGGGATAAGGTGGCGGCCCTGGGCGCTGAGGTCTGCTATTACGGCCTGGTGGATTGCCCGGAGGCAGGGCAGCGCTGCGGCGACTTTTTCCGTGAGCGCGGCGTTTCCCTGATCCTTGTCCACAGCGCCACCTATGCCACGAGCGCCGGCATCCTGCCCGTGCACCAGCGCTGCGGCGCGCGGACGGTGCTGCTCAACCTCCAGCCCGCGGCCAGGATCAATTATGAAAAGAGCACGACCGGCGAATGGCTGGCCCACTGCGGAGCCTGCCCTATCCCGGAGGCCGCCAACGCCTTCCGCCGCGCCGGCATACCCTTTCATGTGGTAAACGGCCTGCTGGGTATGGATAAAACGCCGGACAGCGCCATGGCTGATGAGAACACGGCGGCCCGCCCGGAGGCGGCGCGCGCCTGGAAGGAGATCGGGGAGTGGGTCCGCGCCGCCGCGGTCCTCAGCGGGCTGCAAAACGCGCGCTTCGGTTTTCTGGGGAATTATTACAGCGGTATGCTGGATATGTACAGCGATTTCACCCTGCTCCAGGCCCGGACCGGCATTCATTTGGAAATTCTGGAGATGTGCGATTTGAGCCGCGCGCTGAAGCAGGTCTGCGCGGAGGAAATCCGGCGCAAGCGCGGGGAGATCGCGGAGTTTTTCCGCTTTGGGGACGCCGGGGCAGACCCGCGTAATCATCCCCCTTCCGAAGAGGAATTAGACTGGAGCGCGGCCGGGGCGGCGGCCCAGGAGCGCCTGGTCCAGGAATACGGCCTGGACGCGCTGTCCTATTATTACCACGGGGAGCCGGGCGGGGAATACGAACGCCTGCAGAGCGGCTTTATCGTGGGGCACAGCCTGCTCACGGCAAAGGGCATCCCCTGCGCGGGAGAGGCGGACGTCAAAACCTGCCTGGCCATGAAGATCTGTGACATTCTGGGCGTGGGGGGCAGCTTCTGCGAGCTCGTAGTCACGGATTATTTAAGCGGTACGATCCTGATGGGCCACGACGGGCCCTTCCACATCGCCATAGCGGAGGGCAAGCCCATACTGCGGGGCCTGGGCGTCTATCACGGCAAGCAGGGCAGCGGCGTCTCCGTGGAGGCAAAGGTCAGGACCGGGCCGGTCACGAATCTCTCCGTTACCCAGTCCGGGGACGGCAGGCTGAAATTCCTGATCACGGAGGCTGAAAGCGTCCCCGGGGAGATCATGACCATCGGCAATACCCAAACCCCGGTACGGTTCAAAAAGGACCCGGACGCCTATATGGACGAATGGTTCGCCCACGCGCCCACGCATCATTTCGCTATGAGCGTGGGGCATAACGCGGGCGTTTTGGAAAAGGCCGCCCTGCTGCTGGGCGTAGATTACGCGGTGCTGGACCGCTGACATGTGCGATACCCATATTTTATTTTAAGGAGAATGCGCAGATGAAACAGTCACATCAGGCAAATAC
>JAISDV010000061.1 GCA_031264545.1 Oscillospiraceae bacterium
AGGAGCTGATCGACAGCTTATCTCTCGGCAATCACCCCCGGGACAACGGAGGCCCGCGAACCGGACATATCTCAGACAGGACGATGGCGATAGCCCTGCAATACCAGGATTTGACGCAGAGCCTGAACAACGAGACTGTCGCCGGGATCCTGCGCGAGCTGCGGGCGTTGGAGGCGGAGACGGAAAAGCTTGACTTTTATATCTCACTGCTGGACAAAAGAAAATCCCGGATCATCCGCCTGTACTATTTTGACGGAAAGACCCTGGAGCAGACCATAGCGGAAACTCAGGCCGCCAAGCGCACCGTCATTAAATACCGGGCCGCGGCTTTGCGCGAGCTTACAGACATGTACGCCTTTATAGACCGTGTAAAGGGGGAAAAGCGGGAGGCTGGTGACGGCAAGTAAGGATGTTCGGCGCGAGGGTGGTATTCTGCCGCCTGTTTCTCTGTAAAATGGCCTCGTACATTTAGGGTACGCAAGTACACAAGCTCTTTTCACAGCGAAAACACAGCAAGGAGGGGGAACGGCAACGCCGTTCCCCCCGTTGATATCGTCAAGAAATTAAAGCAGTTTGCCGGCTTGTCCTTTCAAAATCGGGATATCATCTTGAACCGTAATCCAGATATCCTCCATGCGCAGGGTCTGGTAATGGTGAGCCGCTATATCACGCAATCCGGAAATGGCCCGCCATGGTATGTCGGCATGGGCCTGCTTAAAGGGTTCCGAAAGAGCCTTTACCAATTCGCCAATGTTGATAAGCGTCATACACACCGCGCGTTTCGTCTTCTCATCGTCCATGAATGCAGCATAATCAATATTGGAAACAAGGCCGGATACGATATTGATTTCATCGAGAATTCTTGTCAGGATCTGCCGGTCCCTATTCTCCATACACAGGCACCGCCTTGCCAATATCAATCAGCGCATTTTCCGGCAATGGATAGTGGAGAACATCCACTGGCACACGCAATTCATCCTCCAGACGGTTTTTCAGATCAGACAGCATAATCAGCGACACGCCGGGTGTTGTAAACTCAACCAGTATATCGAGGTCGCTGGCCTCGGTCTGCCGTCCGGAAGCATACGACCCAAAGAACATGACCTTTTTCAAGGGATATGCCGGCGCAATCATCCGGATCTTTTCACATATGAACTCATGGGAAAGCATAAAAACACCTCCTGCCGCAAGAATAGTATACCATGAAAGTTAAGGATCAGGCAAGTGCGTATGGCTGCTTAGTTTGAGGTCATTCCAGTATTATCATATACGAAGTATGCGCAAACGTCTACGCTTTTATATATACGAATTTTCCGCAAATACGGAGAGACCGCCTCTCCGTAAAATTACGTTGAGACGGCCCCTTTTTTCTACAGACAGCTTTTACGCTATACCCGTTCGGATATGAGCGATTCCACGATACTGTCCCGCGACAGTTCGCTGGTGCGGAATATCTCGTTGCAGAACGGCTTCAGGCTGAAATCCATGCCCGGGGAGCGTATATCGAGCAGAATGCCCGTGACGCTGAACTTATGCGTCTGCTGCCAGAGCTTCAGCTCCTCCCGGAAGCACTCCGGCAGACGGCACACGCCGTCCGTCGTGAAAACGATATCCGCGTTTTCAAAGCCCTCCTGCCCGATGAGGCGGCAAGCCTCTCTCAGCGGCGTTTCAAAATCCGTATTGCCGCCCAGGAAGGTTTCCGCGGCCACGAGAACGTCGTTCACATCATATCGGTCGGGGAGAAACAGGTCGGTCTTGTACCTGCCCGCGGTTGAGAAATGGATCAGGGCAAATTTCCGGCCCCCTGTCACCGCGGCGTCAAGCAGCGCCAAGGCCACGGCTTTTCCCCACGGCGCGTCCTCTCTTGTGGAGCCTGATTCATCGAGGCACATGACAATGTCGCCGCAGCCCTTGAAAATGGGTGCCCTGCGCCGGTACTGCTGCAATTCCCTGTTCTGGTATTTCCGCAGGAACAGCGGTATCGCGGCGGGAACGGCCAGCATGGAGAACTCGGAGGTAAGGACATTTTGAAGATCATCTCCGAGCTCCAGCGAATAGGTTTCGCCGCGCCCATAGGCATAGCCGTTTTTTCGTGCCTTTGCCGTTATTTCCCTGAACCGGCCCAGGAATCTTGCCACTTCCTTCAGGACAGGGCTGTGGCGGACCCTCTCAACGGTCTCGCGGTTGAGCGCCATTTGTTCGGTGCCCGATTCACTGTCTCCCCGGCCCCAGGCCGCCAAAGCCTGTGCGGTGTCTTCCGCCGCCGCTTTCGCGGATTTTGCCGCCTGTGCGACGATTCCGCTGACGGCGTCCCGGTTTTTCAGGAGATTATCCTGTATCCGGGCGCCGACGGCCTCGACCTGCCGCGCTTTTCCGGCAGCCGCGTTCGCTTTGTTCACGATCCGGCTGTCGAGCGCCGGCTCAGGCCCCTGCTTCTCTCTTTGCTGAAGGAGCGCGTCAAGCGTCTGTGCGAGCGCCGCTTCCTGCCGCGCAAGCTTTTCCAGCGTGTTGAGGGCGCCTTTGTCGCCGGCCTCTCTGAGAAGGTCGTCGAGGCCGTCCGATACGCCGGATATAAACTCCGAAGCGGCGTCATAGGCGGGAAGCTGCCGGCCCTCGCATACCGATTTTATGGCCGGGTAATCCCCGCCGTTCATCATGTCGTCAAGAATATGGCTGTTAAACCGCTTTGCCGTATCCGACAGTATGCTTTCGTCGTTGCGCCGGACGCTCAGGGAGTAAAAGCCCTGGTAAACGTCACGGGCGAGCGAGGAGAAGGCGGACAATTTCGGGGAACACAGGGCCTCGGCCTCATCCATCGCGGCGTCGCCGTCGCGCAGGCCGGCATATATTTTATCCTCCAGCCGCGTCGATTTCAAAACGCGGTCGGTTACCGGCGCTGCTTGCCTGTACTGTGAAGCGATAGCCGAGCCGAGCACATCGTCTATGGACTTGAATACCGCGCGCCGCATGTCAGTACGCCTCCGCGGGTTCCAGCCTGTATCCCGGCAGCAGGACGCCCATGATCGAAAAGAAATGCGCGTATTTTTGCGGGACCGGCGGCGCTTCTTCTGTGAAATACCGCGCGTACTGCGCTTTAAGATTCTCGACATATTTTTCCGCGCGTTCCTTGCCGGTAAATTTCTTTTGCTGCGCGTCAATAATCGAGGACTGATTGTAAGCTCTGTCCGTAGACGGAACTTCGTTGATGCGGAAATGATAGGTAACGGCCCATTCCGGCAGCTTCAAGCATGACGCGCGAAAATATTTTTCGCTCACGCAAACTTCAATTATCATCTCATAAACCTGATTGCTGACAGAATGGACTACGCCGCCGAGAGCTGATTTTGTCTCCCATTTATTCTTGCTGTGGGAAGGCATTTCTGCTGTGGCAATTTCGACCGCGCTCTGCAAAATCGCGCTGGCAGCCGCTTGATGTGTCCACCGTGAAAAGGATTCCGCGATTTCCGCGGCTATCGTTTTTTCCGCGCTGACACTTTTTAAGCGTTCTGTTTTGAGCGATTCAAGACCCTCCGCCGACAGTTCGCTTAAAATTTCAGTAAGCCCGGAACACTTACCCGGAGTCAGGCGTATATAACTGTTAATGCTCAAACTCCCGCCCTCGTCTAAGGATATGCGCGGGTCTGTCTTCGGGATCTGGTCCACATACTTTTCTAAGTTCAGCATACTAAATAAGCTCCTTTGCTTCAATATTCGCTCGGAAACAAGACAGTTGTTATGCTATGATCCCATTCGGTAATAATCCATATTCTGTCTTCGCTTTTATGAAACCAGTTAACGGCGTCTTGTGATCCGTCCGCAGGAAACAGATATGACGCAAAAATACGGTCTTTTCCTGATCTGATAGCCTGATCGTTTTGTTTGCTGTCGTCCTTTGACAGCTCACCCCAGTCATTACGCAAATACCTGCCAAAACAGGTTTTCACAAAGGCCGCGAACGCCGGGTTACTTTCTTGAACGGCGGCTACCGCGTTAGTGGCGACAAGTTTTCCTAAATCTTTATAATCCATTTTTATACCACTTTTCATACCGCCAGCGTGTCCTCCCAGACCGAGAGGATGGCGGCAAGCTGGTAGTCATTCATTTGCGGGAACGCCGCCGCGAGCTTGTCCCTGACCGGGGCCGTATTGTCCCGCGATGCGCGCAGGCAGTCCAAAAAGGCGTATTGCCCGGCGTGTTCTTCAAGAGACTTTTTCAGATGGTGTTCATAAGTCTTTATCTTTCCGAGAAGAAACGTTTTTATGAAATGCCGGCAGGTAAGGCCGCTTTGCTGACTGTCGCAGCTTCCCTTTACACAGAAGGCGCACAGGTCCTGAT
>JAISDV010000078.1 GCA_031264545.1 Oscillospiraceae bacterium
AAGGGCGCGCGCGGGCGTCTCAGCTTCATCGCCCTCAATTTCGCGTGAATCCGGACCTGCGGATTCCGCAGCTCCGGCGTCCGTGCCGCTTTCTTCACCGCGGTACTCCGTAAACGGCGCGCTGTCGTGGGCGGCGCCGTCCTCCCGGGACAGCTCAACGCGGGTGAGATAGATCAGGTTCGCCTTGTTGTTCCCCCGGCGCGTCTCCCATACGAGCCCCGCGTCTGTCAATTCCTTAAAAACCTCGATGGCCTTGCGCGCGCCGACCTGCAGCTCCGCCGCCAATTCCTCGCGCGGGAAAATGACGTAGACCTCGCCCGCGTCGTTGATCCAGCCGTTCAGCCTGGACAGCTGGTAACGGTTGAGCAAAAGGGCGTAGGCCACCTTCGCGGCCAGTGAAATGTGGTTGTACCGGTTATCCGCGAACAGCCACCGCGGCAGCTGTATATGATAAAAACTGACGATATCGTTTTGCTTGAGCAGCTCTGGTTTCTTCGTATTGGGCTCCTTCATCATGATCACTCCTATTCTATTTTTCCGGTATTGTCCTTGACAGACTGTACGGTCGTTTCCTTCCCCCCAAGCTGCCGCAGCCCCGGCGCGCCGGCGTTGTCGCCGGCTTCGGCTGCTGTGGCAGGCGGAGTTTCTTTTGAGATTGCATAATCCATGGAAGAATACCACGCGGGGCGCCCGCCTGCGTATCGGGCTGCCGGGGCCTGCGCCACGGCCGGGGCGGGAGCCTCTGCAACCGGCGCGGCGGCCCCGGCTCTTTCAGCGGCGGCGCTCTCCGTTGTGATTTCGTTTGCCTTTTGATGCCCTGTCTTTGATTCGGTTTCAGTTGACCGCGGGACCCGCCACGCGGGGGTATAGTCAATGACCCGGGAATATTTGAGCTTGTCCTGCAACGGAAATTCCTCTGGCGTGATCTTGTCCAGCAAAAGCGCTTTCTGCCCGCGCAGCAGCACCAATTCCTTTCGGTTATCCATCCGCAGCACCTCATCCGGCATCATCAAAGGACGCTGGGTGTTGCTGCGGGTCTGCGAGTATGGCCGCGTGGAGCTGTAGATGGACGAGAACAGCGGCGTCAGCGGCATCTGGTTGTTGTCCACCCGGATCGTGACTTTTCCGCATTTGTCTGAGAAATAGCCTGCCGTTTTCAGGTCGTTCGCCCCAAGACAGATCATCAGGTCGCAATGTGAAATGATCTCCTCCCACTGGTCCTTTGGATAACGGGTGGAAAGCTGCGGGATCGACTGCACGAGATGATGGCAAAAGATATTAAAGCCCCGGAGTATGGCCAGCTGCTTGAGATAGTCCATCCCCAGTGTCCCTATATTACAGAATTCCTCGAGCAGCAGGTTCACTGTAACCGGAAGGCGGCCGCCCTTGCCCTCGCGTCTCGCGTATCCGATCAGCCGCGATATGATGCAGGAGAAGAACAGGGAGCTCAAAAACTCGTACTGGGTATTCTCGGCGGATATCACGCAGTAGTAAATGCAGGGCTTCCTGCCCGGCAGCGTGAGGTCGATATCGTTGTGCGCCGTGATTTGTTCCAGAAGCCGGTTTTGAAACAGGGAGAGGCGGTTGCCGAGGCCGATGGCGATGTTGCCCCAGATCTGCCTGTGCGCCAGCTTGAAAATACCGTAGGGCGCTTTGGCCGGATGGTCCTTTGGCAGTTCGTCAAAGCGGCGCTCCAGATCATTGAAGGATTCGCTGGACAGCAGCTGATAGATCGCGCCGATAGACCGCTGCTCGATGGGCAGCAGGCGGTTCGTACCCGGAACAGTTTGGCTTTGAACGTAATGGATCAGGGCGGTGAGCAGATTTTTCTCGGCTTTTTCCCAGAAGTCCTGACGCTCGGATATGTTTGACGTGTTCTTGATAATGGTTTCGGCAATGGCGTCTACAAGGTTCGCGTCATACTCGATGTCGTTGAGCGGATTCCACCCGTCGCTGTGCGGCGGGTCGAGGAGATTAAAGACCTTGACGGTATACCCGGCCTCTTCCGAGCGCATATACTCGGCTGTGGCCTCGTAGAGCTCGCCCTTGACGTCCACAAGCAGGATCGACTCCCGGCGCTTGACCGCCTGGTAGATGAACGGGCGGACATAGCCCCGGGATTTTCCGGAACCGGTGCTGCCGAATACGATTGCGTGGTTGTCCAGACGGCTGCTTTCCTTCAGGGAGACATACCGCGCGTACCTGTCGTCGTCGAGCGGATCGTCTTTCACTTTTCCGATGATCGTGCCGTCCGCCTCTTTCAGCGGCTCCAGACGGAGCACCTGATCCATTTCCTTTTTTGTCATGAAGCCGGAAGAACCGTGCGTGGCGTCCGGAAGGATATCGAAGCCGCGCGGGTCCTTTGTGTATTTGTAGCCCGAGAACCAGATATATCCCTTTTTCGTGATCAGGCAGAAGAGGAGCGCGCAGACCGCCGTGATCCCGAGGCCAGAGGGTGTGAATACCGCCAGGAAGTTTTTGATCGGGTTCGCGGTCCAGATGCTGCCGGCGGCATCGCCGCCGTCGCCGAAGGTCGCGCGTATGCCCAGACGGATGGAATTGATGAACATGCCGTAAAAATACCACCCGCAGATCACGAGCGGCAGGTACTTCCTGTATTTACGCTTATACCGGGACAGGAACCGGCCGAACCGCCTTTCTGTCCGGGTCTCCAGCTTAGCAATGTGTTCCGAGAGCTTAGGCACGGCCATCACCCGCTCCGGGCATGTCCGGCGCTTCCCCCGCGTACAGGGAGAACCCGCCCTGAAAGGCGGCGTCCAGGATCGGGCGGTCTATGCAAAAATGCGTGACCATACCGTCAGACGGAAAAACCTTCATCAAGAAATCCTCCAGCTGGCTTTGGAAGGCGGCGATCATGACCTTGCTTTTTCCAAGCCGCCGTGCGGCATCGCAGACCTTCCCGATACGCCGGATATCCATGTCGGCCGCGACGACCAGCGGCGCGTCGCCGACGCGTCCGTCGGCACAGGGGATCTGTTCGTCATGCGGGACCCAGCCCGACCAGTACGCCGCCCGCGCGAGCTTTGCCTTGTAATCCGGCTGCCGCATAAGCGCAAGCTGCATCGCCCCGGTTTCGTCACAGGAGAGCAGATGGACCGGCAGGTCCGCGCGGCGGAAGATTTCGGGAAAGTCTGTAAAGCCCCTGACGCCGTGACGCGTTGACGGCGCCGCCTCATGCAGCCGCGCATAGATCTCGCCATAGCCTGGTCCGGCAAAGATCAGGGCGGCCGGCGTGCTGAGGCTTTGCGCGAAAACCGAGGAGAGCCGGTGAAAGATACTCAGCTCGTTCATCAGGTACATGCCGGCGCTTTGCGGGCTGACGTAGTGGAGCATGTACGCGGTGTTTCCGAAGTGGCCGAAGCCCGCGCAGTTCGCGTTGCTCATGACGTTGACGCCGCCCGCGCGAAGGTCGAAGGCCGGAAAAAACACAGGCTGCTCGCGAAGGGCGTCCACCTCATCCCGGAGGACATCAATTCCTGCCCGGAGGCAGGTCAGCATGATCGCGGACACCTCTAAACGGCGGCGGAGGGTCGTGCTGCCGGCGTAGGCGCGCCTCGCGGCGGTATCATAGAAATACCCCGCTTGTTCAAGATACGCGTATCCCTTCGGCGCGGGCTTCAGGTACCGCTTGTTGCGGGAGATACCGATATAGCCTGTCTTGAACAGGATAGCGGCGGTTTCTGCAAGCGCGTCAAGGCCGTACGCGCCGAGGCCCGCATAAGGGAGCCAGCGGTATTTTCCGGCGAGTCTGAGAAGTTCTGTATCCCTGCGGTCGGGTTTCATCTGTGTTCACCGCTTTCATCTTTTATTCAGGTTGCGGGCCGAATGTAGCGCGGGGTTGCGGGGGAGGGTTACATCGGCCCCAATGTAACGCGCGGTCGAAGAGGCGCAAGGCATTGGAAATACAGGGTTTTTTATACCGGCTCGCCCGTTACATCGCACCCTCCGGAGTAACGGGCGAGGGTGGCCGGGCTGTACCCCGAATGTAACGGGCGATTTGGCGTTTTTCCATGCCTGATGTAACGGGCGGTACAGCGTTTTTGTGCGGTCAATGTAACGGGCGGCCGCCATTTTACGGAAATGCGGGATAATTGCCGTACTTCATAAGGAAAAAGTCGCCCGTGTCCTGCGCCGGGAGCAAATAGATGTGGCAGGCAGGCTTGCCGCTCCTGGTGGAAACCAGAGCGATGCTCAGTGAGAACTGGTCGTCGTCTTTGACGACCCTGCCCTTGAGCGCGTTTGGGATCGCTTTCCACCCTTTGTTATCCGGGTCAAAGATGGTGCGGGAGCTTATATCGCAGTGTTCGTCAATAACAAGCATCGCGCTGTCGAAGCGCGGCAGGGGCCGGCCCTTGCGCTGCTCATAGTCATCCAGCAGGCGGCCGACGGTATCGGACAGCCAGGCCGGGGTCTGATAGCGGCAGTGCGGGAGCAGCGCGTTCAGCGCGATATGCAGCCAGCCGTCTTCATTGACCTCCGCCCTGCCCGTCAGGCTGATGGCCGGGAGCTGCGGCTTGACAGCCTTGCGCGAAGCCTCCGGGCGGTGTTTTTCGCACAGGTTCCGCAGGGAGAGCGCCCCGCTTTCAAACTGCGCCGACATTTTATCGAGGGCGAACGCGGTCTCGGCGCCGTCGCCGCTGCCGGTATCGAGGGCTGCCAGTATCCGGCCGCAGGATAAATGCGCCTCGCTGACCGTGCTCTGAATAGCCCTCATATCATTTCTGAAATCGTTTGTCACGGGTTGATCCTCCGTCCTGTCTCTGTTTTACTGAGCGCCTATTGCGTCACGCTTTTACGTTTCTGCCGGGCGATAAGGTCGGCCGACGCCGTAGTCAGGGTATTATATTCTTTCTGGCTGGCATGGATGGACAGGCTGATCCGGCTGTTGCCGATGGAGAGCAGGGCCTCGCCCCGCCTGTACCGCGTGATCTGAGCCGTCTCGTTATCCGACAGGTTGAGGATCTCCTTAACGAGCTTTGCCTCGATCTCTTCCAGCTGCATGATGATCTTAATACGGCAGGAGTTGATAATGCCCTTGCCAAAACGCCCGTCGTCCATGGCAAGAAAATCCGCGAGATCCTGAGACGCCAGGATCAGAATGCCGTTGTAGCCCCGGATTGTCTTGGCCAGTTCAAGCACCCGGCCGGCGATTTCGGGCGTGGACTTTGCCCCGACAAGCACCCAGCTCTCGTCGATGATGAGCACATCCTCGGTCAGAATGGACTCCTGCACCATATCCATGCAGAATTGCGTGGACCAGAAGGTAACGAATTCCCGGAGCTCATCCGGGGCCTCGCTCACATCGAAGACATAGTATTCCGCGTCGCGCTTGATGTTCGACTGCTTCACCATGCTGGCGGACGAGCCGGTGACAAACCGGAGCAGCGGCACGGCCAGATGCTTTGTTTCTTCCTTGCCCTGAAGCGTGGCGTACCAGTCGGCCGGCGTGGGAAATTCCTTGTACTCCCCATCCGGCAGGAAAAGGGATCCATTGTCAAAGGTAAAGCCAAAGGCGTTATAACACGCGACAAGGGAGGCGTCCAGATAGTTTTTATCCTCATCAGTCAGGTTTGTCTTCAGGAGCGCGAACGAGGCGGTCAGCTTGGAGATGTGATTGGCAAGGAGAGAATCGTTCCGGGAAACCCCTCGGGCTATAGAGTCGGCGTCGAGCGTTTTTCTGCGGATCTCCATGAAATTATAGCTGTCAGACGAAGAAGGCGCCCATTTGACAAACACGCCGCCTATCGCGTCACAGGCTGAGCGATATTCATAGCCCTTACTCGGCGCGATAATGTAAACGCGCTTTTTCTGCTGCCGCAGCCGTGTGGCGAAGCACTGTATGCCGAAAGTCTTGCCGGCGCCCGTCGCCCCGAACCACGCGAAGTTGCCGCTGATGTACTTGGAACGGTCGAACGGGTCGAGCATACAGGCCGAGTTGTTGTGCATATTCTTTCCGATGAAAATGCCGCTTTTGTCGCACAGCTCATACGACGCGAAGGGGAAGGCGGCGGCCACGCCGGTCGTCAGGACATTGCGCCGGGATTTCCGCTCGATGTCCGGATCGAGGTACAGAAGCGGCAGAGCCGATAAAAAGCCCTGCTCGTGCTTGAAGTCGCACCGTTTCGCCAGCATGTCTATGGAAACGCAAAGCGTTTCCACCGCCGACACGCGATATTCGAGCGTTTCGGGGTCGTCCGCCGTAACCTCGATCAGCGTGTGCATATAGTAGAAGTCCTCGTTGTTGCGGTTAATGTTCTCCTTCAGGTAGAGGCCGGCCGTAATCGCGGAGTCCAGTTCCTCAAAATCCTGCCGGGTATCGCCCACATCACGCATACGCGAACGGTTGATCATGGTCGTTTGGGCGACCTTCGACAAGACCTTGTCTTTCGGCTGGCGCTTGACGGTAAAGCTGAGGCCGATACCCTCGCCGGCCTCGACCAGCGCGGAGAGCCAGCCGTTGCCGACGACAGTGGCGTACCCATATCCGGTAATATACAGATAGGCGTGATACACGCCGTCCACGACAATATACTCGCGGCCGGTCAGGTCAACGGATGTGGGTGAGACGACGTCGAGGATCGTCGTTGAGCCCGATTCGATCAGGATGTCATCACCGGTCTGTTTCTTTTTCCCAAAGGGGAACGCGAAACGCTTTTTGGGGGTCTCTTCGGCCATATCGTTCATATCGCCGCCGGGCAGGCCGGTGTCGTCAGAAACCGGCGCGTTTTTCTTTTTGAAAATCATTAAATTGTCACCTCTTTATGATGCGCCGCCGTAAAAGCCATGTACGGAGGTCAGCATGTCAAACACGCCCTCCGGCAGCTTTACGCGGCGTCCGGTCCGCTTGTTGATCATTTCATAGAGCAGTTCCAAAACCGCGTTATCCATGTAGTCGGGCTCCAAAACCTCCAGGCCGCACAGGTCCAGATAGCGGCGCGCGGTTTCCGCCTCCTCGCCCAGCCGTTCGGCAATGGCCGGCGCCGTATTGTTCCGCGCTTTCATCCGCGGTTCGTGCTGAAAGATAATAAAGAAACGGTGCGTTGTGACCTCGTTTGCCGCGATATACGATACTTCCGAGATGTTGTCCTCGATCATCTCACGGCACAGCCTGTTTTCTTCCTCTTCGTAATACTTTCGCATTTTGGCGATGTAGCCCTCCAGATCGAGCCGCTGCGTGACGACCCGGATCTGTAAGTTGTTCGGCGCGATTTTCAGGTATGACGCGAAACAATGGATGATATTCTGCTGCTCAAGCGGCGTTTTCAGATGAAAGTTCACCGGCAGCACCTCGATGATCTTGACGAAACGGCGGTCCTTTGTCACAACGACCCCGCCGATAATGTTCTTGACCGGCAGCCACTCCTGAACGCTTCCGCTGTACGCGCTGTTGGTGTTATCCAGCCCTTTGACGTTTCCACCGAAAATAAGCTCTTTCAAACCCACGGTAATCCACCTCTCCTCTGTACGTTAAAATTCTTTTCTGTTTCCGCCAGACCCACCACGCCTTGACATACCGCGAAAGGCTGTCGTCGCTGATGCCGATCAGGGCGAAGCCCGCGACCGGCACAAAGACCACCAGCGTCACAATGATTTTTGCCGTCAGGGTAAACGGCAGGAAATACGCGCATAAAAACAATGTGGGCACGCCCAGAATGACGGCCTCGATCGCGTTGCGTATCTCGAAGATCCCGAATAACCGGCCCGCGTCTGTAAAGTTCGCGGGAATATAATAGATTTCATAATTCATAGCTGTCCTCCGCGGCATGATCGAGCAGGCGGTCCCGGTAACCGGCGAATACCGCCGACAACTCGGAAATCTGCCTGCTTCTCTGTTCTATAACCTTTTCAAACGCCTTTTGCATTAAAAGTCCGCAGTTTGTACTGCGGCCGTACCTGCCGAGCTCTATATCGCTGACATATTGCTGCGATACGCCGGCGGCGTCCGCGAGCTCCTGTGCTGTGATGCTGTATTTCATACGCAGGAGCCGCATATATCTCACGTTATCCATAG
>JAISDV010000172.1 GCA_031264545.1 Oscillospiraceae bacterium
AAACTCCCAGTCGCGCGTGTCATGTCCCGGCACGGCCATGATCGCGCCCGTACCATAGGTCGAAAGAACATAATCGGCAATGAAGATCGGTATCTCGCCGCCGGTACCGGGGTTGATTGCGGAAACGCCCTCGAGCCGGACGCCGGTTTTGTCTTTTACAAGCTCCGTGCGCTCAAAATCGGATTTTCTCGCGGCTGCCGCCTGGTATCCGCGGACGGCCGCGAGGTTGGTCAGCTTGTCCGCCCATTTTTCAATAAGCGCGTGCTCGGGCGCGATAACCATATAGGTCGCACCGAAAAGCGTATCCGGTCTTGTGGTAAAAATGCGCATCACGTCTCCGGCTGTCGTCGGGAAGCCGAGCTCCGCGCCGATGGAACGGCCGATCCAGTTGCGCTGCTGGATTTTGACGCGCTCGATATAATCAACCTCGTCCAAATCGTCGATCAGGCGCTGCGCATACTCGGTAATTTTCAGCATCCACTGGCTTTTTTCCCTGCGGACGACCTCGGAGCCGCAGCGCTCGCAGACACCGTTTACGACCTCCTCGTTAGCCAGCACACACTTGCAGGAGGTGCACCAGTTGACGGGCATGCTGGCCTTGTAGGCCAGTCCGCGCTCGAACATTTTCAGGAAAATCCACTGCGTCCATTTATAATAGTCCGGATCTGTGGTATCGACGCACCTGTCCCAGTCAAAGCCGTAGCCCAGCATCTGAAGCTGCTGGGTAAAGCGCTTGATATTGGTTTCCGTCACCTCGCGCGGATGCAAATGGTTTTTGATGGCATAGTTTTCTGTCGGAAGGCCGAAAGCGTCGTACCCGATCGGGAAAAGGACATTATAGCCCTCCATCCTGCGCTTTCTGGCAACGACGTCGAGCGCGGTATAGGGCCGGGCGTGCCCGACGTGCAGCCCCTGCCCGGAGGGATAAGGGAACTCGATAAGCCCATAGAATTTCCGCTTTTCCCCGCCGTTTACAGCGGCAAATACCTTATCCGCCAGCCACCGCTTCTGCCATTTTTTTTCGATTGCCGTAAAATCGTATTTCATACCTGTGTCAGTCCTTTATTAAGAAGGCCGCGCGAGATACGCGCCCAGCCGTTTACCGCTCTCCGACATGCCGGGAAATGTCGATCTCCGCAGCGTCCGCCCAGAGGCGCTCCAACCCGTAAAACTGCCGGGCCTCCTCCATGAAAACATGCACGACGACAACGCCGTAATCCAGGAGCACCCAGCCGCCGGCTCTGTGGCCCTCGCGGTGGAGACGTTTTTCCCCGCTGTCCTCCATGGCCTTTTCGACCTCGTCACAGAGCGTCCTGATCTGGGTCGCGGAATTGGCGGTGCAGAGCACGAAATAATCCGCGAGCACGGAAATCGCGTCGATTTTTATCAGTTTAATATCACGGCCGAGTTTTCCTGCGAGAACCTCGACAATTTTTTCAGCCATCTGCTGAGCTGTCATCATAGATTGATAGTCCTTTCCGCCGAATCATCTTAATATTATGGTCCAACAAAATACTGGTCGACTGCGGCGCCGTTGGTGGAGGCCAGCTCATCCGGGTCAACGTAGAGCTGCCCGTCTACAAGATCCTTCGGCGACGCGACGTAGACGATGCCGCAATCTTCCCTTGTAAGCTCCCGGTCGGTGATCTTGAAGTTCGCGTTGAGCATTTCTATCCACGCATCCACATTGATGGTCACATAAGCGGCCTTTTTTATCCACGCCCCGCTGGTGGGCATGGTGAAGAACTCAAGGCTGTCCATGGACATTTTCAGAAATTGCTCGATATACCATTGAATATTTCCGATGCTCAGGTCAGTTTGACACTGATTGAGGACAGCCTTAGCAATATCGGTAAGCGTCAGCACGTTTTTGGTGTTCATCGCCTTCTCGGCAATGGCCATAAGCAGCTCGTGCTGCATGTCGATCCGCTCAATATCGGGATTCAGATAGACATGCCCCGAGCTGTTGTTGTTCTGGCGCCAGCGGAACACGCCCAGCGCGTCATAGCCCGAAAGCGTCTGCTGGCCCTCTGTAACGTGTATTGTGAACACATACCGGGCGACACCGTTTTCGTCAAAGTTGGAGTAGTCGTCGTAGTCCATATCGAAGGGCACGTAAAAATCCACGCCGTCCATGGCGTCTACAACGTCGGTGAAAACCGACGTATTCACCACCATGTAGTTGTTCGGACGGTAACCCGTAAGCTCCCTGACCGCGTCCAGCAGCGAATCAATGCCGTCCAGATTATGATATACAGCGTTGATTTTCTTGTTCCCCAGGGAGGAATTTATGAGCGTATCGCGAGGAATGGACAGAACGTTTACCTTCATCTCCGCCGTGTCGAAGCGCAGGAGCATGATCGTATCCGTGTTGCCGCCCTCCTGATCGTCACCCACAACGAGGAGCGTATAGTACCGCTCGACGCGGACCGGATTTTCTTCCTTTCCCGGCAGCTCAGCTTCGACTGTCTCCGGCGGCTTTGTGGTGAGCTCCCAATAGATGGTCACGCCTGCGGCGATCAGCACGACGACGCACAGGGCGGCGAGCCAGCCCCTCCCCTTTTTCTTTCCGGGCGTCTTTTGCCCCGCGGCAATATCCGCCGGCTCCCCGTTACGATATCCGCGGTCCGCGCTGTCCAGGCCGTCCCTTCTCTCTGCGTCTTTCCGCGTTTCAGACACGCGGCCGAAACCTGCCCGCCTGCGCCCACTGCCTCCGAATACCTTCACCGGGTCACCCATCCTTTCATATAAGCCATTTCGCTTATATCGTCTTATGTTCGACGAGCCATTGCAGCGCCGCCAGAGAATTGACATGCGGGGTCCCGCCCCGGCTCTCCAGATCCGCAATACTCATTTCAAGGCCCTGTATCAGGGCGGCGTCAAGATCGGAATAGGCAAGCGCTCTCAGCTTGTCCAGACCGGCAAAATCGCGCGTAGGCTCGATATAATCCGCAATATAGATGATTTTATCCAGCAGGCTCATGTCCGCCCTGCCGGTCGTGTGCCAGAAAATCGCGGAATAGACCTCGTCGCCTACCCCGAAATGACTGCGCGCAAAAGCCGCGCCCGTTTTCGCGTGCAAAAGCTTATAGTTCGCTTTTTCATCAACATCCGCAATGATACCATATTCTTCACACAATATCAACTGCTCGGGGCCTTTTAGTTTTTTTGTAATATCGTGCAGAATGCCCGCTTCCGCAGCCAGTCCGGGATCGGCGCCCCAGCGCCGGGCAAGGCGTACCGCTTCCCGCTCGCAGCCGGCGACGTGCGGAACACGTTTTTCATCGAGATAGGCGCCGGCCCGTTCCCGAAGCCAGTCAAGATTCGGCTGCGCGCCGTAGTATCTTTTCCGGATGATTTCATTATAGACGGCGGCGGACAAAAAATTGTTCCCCGCACGGCTTTTCAGCAGGGACCTCAGCTCGGTGGACGTCAGCGCCTCCGGGACAAGCGCGATCCTGTAAACGCCTGCGCCGTAAGCGTTGGAAAAATGGGCGGCAAGGCTGTCGATCCGGGCTTCCTCTCCCTGCCGCCGCGGAAAGGCCGCAAAAGCTGCGTCCGCGAGGATCGCCCTGAAATCCCGCCAGTCCTCAAGGGTGGCAAGCATGTCCGTTCCGGCCAGCAGAACCAGCTCGTCGCCGGGATAACGGGCTTTCAGCGCGCTCACCGTATCAACGGTGTAGGACAGCCCGCCGCGGCGCAGCTCGATATCGGACACCTCGACGTTCTCAAGCCCCGAAAAGGCAAGCCGTGTCAGCGTAAGCCGGTCTTCCGCGGGCGGCGTGTCCGCCGCCTGCGCCTTGTGGGGCGGATTCGCGGCGGGAATGACGATCAGCCTGCCGGCGGCCAGGGCCGCCGTCGCGGTCAGCGCCGCCCTGACATGCCCATTGTGCGGGGGATTGAAGCTTCCGCCGAAAACCGCTATCCGCATATCCCTCTCCCTCCTTCCGGTATCGGCGAAGCTACTGCCTTTTTTCCTTTTCGGGCAATATGACACCCGGCTTGTATGCCTGCAATTTCACCTTGAATAACGCCAGGGCTTTCCCCCTGTGCGAAACGGCATTTTTCTCCTCCGGAGAAAGCTCCGCCATGGTTTTGCCCGTTTCCGGGAACAGGAAAACAGGGTCGTAGCCGAAGCCGCCCGTACCTCTCGGCGTATACGCAAGCTCTCCCGCGCACTCGCCCTTTGCCGTCAGGACGTCGCCGTTCGGAAAAACGCAGGCGATGCAGGAAACGAAGCTCGCGCGTCTGTTTTTCGCCCCGCTGAGCTTCCGCAGGAGCAGGGCTGTCCGCTCGGCGTCACTTTGACAGGCGGCGCCGCCGTAGCGCGCCGAGTAAACGCCCGGCGCG
>JAISDV010000101.1 GCA_031264545.1 Oscillospiraceae bacterium
AAAGCGTGTTCGCCCGGATCGCGGACCGCGGGAGGCGGAAATGAAAAAAAGCGCGGTTATACTGGCTGCCGGCAGAGGGCACAAAATGTATCCTTTCAGCGCGGTGCGTTCGAAAACGACTGTAAAAATCGCCGGCGTGCCGCTCATCCTTTACAATATCAGGACGCTTATTGCACTTGGCTGCGAGACTGTCATAGTCGTTACGCGTAACGCGTACGCGCGTGAAATATCGGCGCTCGTGTCCGGCCTTCCCTGTGTCCGTGTCGTCACCGATGACGCGGGGATCGGAACGGCCGACAGCCTGCTGGCCGGTGCCGCGTTCCTCGGCGAAAGCGGCTGCTGCGTCGCGCTGTACGGCGATACGATCCTCGGCCGCTCAGACCTTGAAGCGCTTTGGACGGCGGACGGCGGCACGGCGCTTGTAAACCGGCTTTCAGAGTCCCCGCTCAACTGGATAGGCGCCGAGGTCCTCGGCGGCAGGGTGACGCATATCGGCGCGCATGAGCGCGGCGGCAGGGTGACCCACGGTTTTGCGGGCTTTTCGCTGACGCAGGCGTGTATCCGTGCCCTGCGCGATACGTCTGAGTATTTCCCAAACGTCAAGGTCGGCGTCGGCGTCCCGCGCGAACGTTTTCTGGAGGCGGGGCTGGTTCCTGTTGCCGAAGGCGGGGCGCTCAGCGCGCTGGTGTGCGGCGAGCCGTTTTTCGATATTGACAAGCCGTGGCATATGCTGGCGGCCAATCACTGTATGGTTGAGCAAAGCTGTGCCGCCCTCTGTGAAAACAGGCTTGGCGACGGCGCGGAGCTCTCGCCCGACGCCGACATTGCGGGCTTTGTGCAGCTTGGTAAAAACGCCCGGATAGGGCGCGGCGTCACAATAAAGGGCAGCCTGATCGCCGGTGACGGCACGGTCATCGAAAACGGCGCGGCGTTCGAGGGCAGCGCCGTGATCGGCGGCGGCACGTCGATACGCAATTTCTGTAAAATTGCAAACGGCGTTTCCATAGGGTCAAATTGTATTGTCGACCACTGCGCCGAAATTCTGGGCGGAATGCTGATGGACAAGGTGTACTTTTGCCATTACGGGGAGTTTTACGGCGCGGCGGGCAGCTATACCGACCTCGGCGCCGGAACGGTGTGCGGAACGCTTCGCTTTGATGACGGTGAAACGCCGCATATGGTCCTGGGACGCCGCGAAGTGCCGCCGTTTTTTGCAAACGCTTGCTATCTGGGCGACTACTGCCGTACCGGCGTCGGCGCCATGCTGATGCCGGGAACCACTGTCGGCCCTTACAGCGTAATAGGCCCCGGCGTGCTTTTGGCGCGCGATCTGCCGGAGCGCAGCCTGCTCCGGCTCAAGCAGGAGCAGGTCGTCACGGACTGGGGAGAGGCCCGGTACGGGTGGTAACGCTGTTGAGCGTGCCGAAACGCGTCTCCGGCCCTGCATAGGATTGGCCTTACGCGCCGCAATAGTGAAAAATTCAGAAAAATTACCACAGCAAATTTTGGCTGTGGTAATTTTTCTTATATTATTCGTATTCCGATTTTTTGTGCGAACTATTATACTGATTCTAACGGAAAGACCCGTTGTTGTGAAAATTGACAAGATGGTCTGTTTGTGTCTTGAGTGCAGCGAAAGGAATGATCTTGTTATGAGAGGAAGGATCGCATCGCAGGGCATGGCGCTTGCGGAGGCCTATCCTGTCGCGGAGACGCTGGTCGAGGCCGCAAAGGAGAAGACCGCGGATCCTGCGGGGGAGTGGGCGCGCTTTCAGGCCGCCAGGGAGCGTTGTGCGGATCAAATTACGCGTTTGATGGAAAACGCTGAAAAAAACGAAGACGACGACATCAGAGATATTCTCGATTTCCAATATCTGATTCTGGAAGACACCGAATTCCTGGACAAGATCGAACACATGATTTTCAAAGACAGCTGGAACTGCGCGTATGCCGTCCAGACGGTTTTAGACATATACCAAAAGAAGCTTCAGGCGCTGACGGACAATGCTTACCTGAGAGAGCGCGCGGCCGATGTGGACGACCTCGGCCAACGGCTGCTGTGCGAGCTGCTGGGCGTTGAAAACGCGATTTCAGAGCCCGGCGGCCCCTATATCGCCGTGGCGGCGGACCTGTCTCCGTCCCGGATAACGGAGATGGACGATAAAAAGCTGGTGGGCATCGTGCTGGAAAAGGGCGCGATGACTGCCCATACGGTGATCATCGCGCGTTCCCGCGGGATACCCTGCCTGATCGGCGCGGAAGGCGCCCTGGAACGGATCAGCGCGGGCACGCCGGCCCTGCTCGACGGCTTTGCGGGAGAGCTGTATCTGGACCCGGATGCGCGCCAGATCGAAGGATATGAGGCGTACGCCGCCGAACGCCGGGCGGAACGGGCGCTGCTGCTGGAATACAGGCACAGGGAAACGCGCACGAAGGACGGCTTCGGGATGCGGGTCTATGCCAATATCACCTCGTATAAGGATGTGGCGGGGCTGCTCGAGCAGGGCGCCGAAGGCGTGGGACTGTTCCGGACGGAGCTTCTGTATATGGAGAGCAAAGACGCGCCGCCCTCGGAGGAGACACAGCTGACGGCTTACCGCAAAGCGGCGGAAGCGCTCGGGGGCAGGCCGCTCGTTCTGCGCACGCTGGATGTGGGCGGCGACAAGGAGCTCCCTTATCTGGGTATCCCGAAAGAGGATAACCCGTTTCTCGGTTACCGCGCCATACGGTACTGCCTTGACCACAGGGAGCTGTTCCGCACGCAGCTTTCGGCCATCCTGCGGGCCGGCGCTTACGGCAATGTCCAGCTCATGTTCCCGATGATCGCGAAGCCCGAGGAGCTCGCGCTGGCGCGCGCGGAGCTGGCGCTTGTCATGGCGGACCTGTCCGCGCGCGGTGTGCCTTATGACCGCGGGATCAGGATCGGGATGATGGTCGAAACGCCGGCCGCGGCGATGGATGCCGGCCGTTTTGCGGACAAGGTGGATTTTTTCAGCATCGGGACCAATGACCTGACGCAGTATTTGTTCGCGGCGGACCGCACCAACGCGAGGATCAGTCACCTGAACTCCTGTTTTCAGCCCGCGCTTCTGCGCGCGGTGAATCATCTCGCCGAGTGCGCGCGCGCGGCCGGCATCGAGGCGGATATTTGCGGACAGGCGGGCGAGGTGCCCGAGTTGGTCCCGCTGTGGGTCTGCATGGGAATCAATAACCTGAGCGTCAGCACCCCTGAAATTACGCGTGTGCGCCGCAGCATCTGCGAGGCGGACCGCGGCTTATGCCGGCGGCTGCTGGGCAGGGTGCTGGAGTCGGATACGGAGCAGGCGGTCAGGCAGGCGCTTTCGCAGGCGCAGGAACAGAAAAGTTAAGGTGGTTACGCATGATAGTAAAAGAACTCGAGGTAAGAAATGAATTAGGCTTTCACGCGCGCGTCGTCAGCAGGCTGGTGAGAGAGGCCAAGAAGTTTGAAAGCGCTGTAAGCGTGAGAAAAGGGCAGGACCTGTGCGACCTGAAAAATATCATGGGCGCGATCATGGTCAATGCGAAGAAGGGCGATATTTTGACGGTCGAATTCAACGGCGCGGATGAGCAGCAGGCGTCCGAGAGTATAACGCAGTTATTTTCACAAAAATTCGGAGAGAGGTAAGTTTGCCGTGAACAACGTCGAGGTATCAATGGGACTGATTGCGGGCGCCGGTGATTCCAGGAGCTACTGCATGGAAGCCATCGAGCTGGCGAGGGGAGGTGAATTTGACGCGGCCAAGGATTGTCTGGCAAAAGCGGGCGAAGCCATGGTAGAAACCCATGATGTCCAGACGCAGCTGATCCGGGACGAAGTGGCCGGAACGGGGGGACCGGTATCGCTTTTGATGGTTCATGCGCAGGACCATCTCAATCTGGCTCTGATCATGCGGGACATCGCCGAGGAATTTGTTGCCGTCTATGAAAAGCTTAAAAACTTGGAGGGGAAAGAATGCTCGTCATAACTTTGATCTGCAATCTCGGGATGTCCACCAGCATGCTGGTAGACAAAATGGCGGAGTATGCCAAAAAAAAGGGCGTCGAGGCCGACGTCGAGGCCAAAGCGTTTCAGCGTATTGACGACCGCGTACACAAAACAGACATTCTGCTCGTCGGGCCGCAGATCCGCCACCTGACAAAAAAATTCCAGGCGCAGTACGGCGGAGAGGTCCCCGTCATCGAGACGATGAACATGTCCGATTACGCTCTGGTAAAGGCAGACAAAATTTTTGAAAGCGCATACGCGGCATACCTGGAAAAAACCAAAAAATAAAGGGAGGAAAATGTATGAGTAGCGAGTCCAAGTCCAAAAACAACGCGATAATGAACTTTATGGAGGAAAAGTTTATTCCCGTGGCCGCAAGAATCGGCGGCCAGAGGCATCTGCTTGCCCTGCGCGACGGCATCGTTATGGTCATGCCCTTGCTCATTATCGGCGCGTTTTCCATGATCATCGGCGAATTTCCCATAGAAGCGGTCACCAATTTCCTGGCAAGCGTTTTCGGTGAGAACTGGAACGCGTTCGAGGGCGTCATCATGACGGCGACCTACAGCATTGCCGCCATCATCGCCTGCTTCGGCGTTGCGAGCTCGCTGGTCAACAGCTATGATTTAGACGGGACTCCGGCGGGCGTCGTCGCCGTTTCGGCGCTGTTTACGATTGTGGTGCCCAAGCTCCTGGCCGACGGCGAAGAGCTTCTGGAAGCGTTCCCGTCGAGCACCTTTGACCCCGGCATGCTTTTCACCGCGCTTTTCACCGCGCTGATCGTGGGCGAGCT
>JAISDV010000109.1 GCA_031264545.1 Oscillospiraceae bacterium
GGAGGAAATAACGCCCGCCTGCGCCTGCAGCGAGGCCTGCTTCGTGGAAAAGGCAAGATCGCGGGAGACGATGGTCGGATAAGTGTTGAGCATAACCAGAAGAGCCGCGATGAGCACAAGAAAGGTCGCGGCGAATTTGAATTGGACGCTGTGTGTAATTGAGCCCGAACCCGACAGCCTTTTCATGCGTCGATCTCCAAACGGTTTCCGCGATAAGGGTGTTTCAGCGCAAAGGGCGCGGCGTGTCTGCAAGCGGCCTCGAGCCCGCGCCTGTCAGCTTTCACTGAAGTAGTAACCGACACCCCATTTGGTGTTGAAGCACTTGGGGTCAGCGGGGTCAAGCTCGAGCTTTTCACGCAGCCTGCGGATGTGCACGTCCACGGTGCGCACGTCGCCCTGATAGTCGATACCCCAGATAATGTCCAGAAGTCTTTCGCGGCTGTAGACCTTGCCGGGGTTGCGCATAAAAAGCTCGGCGAGGTTGAATTCCTTCGCTGTGAGCTCGACCGGCATGCCATCTTTTCTGGCGATGCGCCGCGAGATGTCGATGGTGATGTGCGCGCGGGTCAGGCTGTCGTCCTTCGCGTCCGAGCCCTGGATCGCGCTGCGCCGGAGCAGGGCGCGCACCCGCGCTTTCAGCTCGAGGATGTTGAAGGGCTTTGTGATATAGTCGTCCGCGCCGTATTCAAAGCCGATGAGCTTGTCCGTGTCCTCGCCCTTGGCGGTGAGCATGATGACCGGGACGGTCGAAAACCCGCGTATCTGCATACAGGCCTCGAGCCCGTCGAGCTTCGGCATCATGAGATCGAGCAGAATAAGGTCGTAGCCGCCGCTTTTAGCCATCTCGACGGCCGCCTCGCCGTCATAGCAGGTGTCGACCTCGTAGCCTTCGTTTTCAAGGTTGAACTTGATGCCCTTGACGAGCGTTCTTTCATCGTCTACAACGAGTATTTTCATTTGCTGACCGTCCCTTTCGTCAGAAGCTGTATTCATAGCGGGGAATGCCGGACAGGCGGCGCTTTTCAGCCGGCGCTGATATAGTCCTTCAGCCCCTTGTAGGTGCCGGCCCCGATGCCGGAGACGTTCATAATGTCCTCCGGCCGGGCAAAGGGGCCGTTTTCCCTGCGATAGGTGATGATACGTCCGGCGAGGGCCTCGCCGATCCCGGGGAGCGTTTCAAGCTGCTCTGCCGAGGCGGCGTTGATATCGACCGTGATCTGCGGCGAGGCCGCAGCAGCCCCGGAAGAGAGAGACACGGAAGCCTCCTCATCCCCGGCGCGGATGACGACTGACCCGTTTTCTCTGCTGCGCGGGGCATATATGGCTGTGAAAGCTATGAACGCCAGCGTTATTATAATTGCGGCGGTCTCCGCCTTAGTCAGCTTCAAGCGATCTTCCTCCAATGCCCTCAAATCGCGGGATAACTGCCCCGCGGATATTTTAGGTTGATTTTCAGACAATTTATCCTTATAATCAGAATCATCAGCTTGATATCAGCGCGCTCTATGTGACCAATATAACATATTTCTCCGGAGATGCATATGAAAAAGTCGAAGATTTTATCTTATATTTTGGCTCTTGCCGTCATCAACGCGGTGTTTGCGCCGATATCCGCGGCCGCCTTGTCCGACCCGGAGCCGGCCTCCAGGGCTGTGGTGCTGGCGGATACGGAAACGGGCGGCGTTCTCTACGCCAAAGGCGGAGATGAGCAGGTCTATCCCGCCAGCACCACCAAGATTATGACTGTGCTGCTCGCCGTCGAGGCGGTCGAGAATGGCCGGGTTTCGCTCAGCGACGCGGTGACGGCAAGCGGCAATATCACCGCAGGGCTGACCGAGGACGGCAGCACCGCCGGCATCGTGCCGGGAGAGACGATGTCCCTTGAAGACCTGCTCTACTGCGCGATGCTTGCGTCGGCAAACGAGGCCTGTAATGTTATCGCTGAGCATGTCGGCGGCTCTGTTTCCGCCTTTGTCGGTATGATGAACGAAAGGGCCGGGACGCTCGGCTGCTCAGGCACGAATTTCACGAACACTCACGGCCTGCCGGACTATAATCACTACACGACGGCGAACGACCTTGCGCTGGTCGCGCTGGAGGCATTCAGTCACCCCCTGTTTATGGAAATCTGCAACGCGGCCGGACGGACGATTCCGGCTACCAATGTCGCGGAGGAGCGCCGGCTCAGCAATACCAACGGGCTGATCAACAGCGGCTCAGAAGCGTATCCCGGATACTATTACGCGTATGCGAAGGGTATAAAGACCGGGCATACGCAGGACGCCGGCTACTGTCTTGTCTCGGCCGCGGAGAAAGGGGATGTGTCCCTGCTCTGCGTCGTGATGGGCGGTATGGCCGTCACCAAGGTGGAAAAGACCGACTTCACGAACTTTACCGACAGTATTGCCATGTACGACTGGGGCTTTGAGAATTTTGCCTACCGGGATATTCTCGATACGACCGACCTGATCAGGGACCTTCCCGTGAAAATGGGCAGGGATTCCGACTATGTGACCGTCCGGCCGGAAACGGCGGTCAGGGCACTGATGGCGGTCGACGAGGACAATTCCGGCTTTGAGCAGAGCACGGTCATTTACAGCGAGAAGAACGGCGAGGCACTGGTCGCGCCGATCGAGGCCGGCGCGGTGCTCGGAGAGATCAGCATATCCCGGGACGGCCGGGTCTACGGCAGCTCGAGACTCGTCGCAGCCTCCTCGGTGGACGTGAGCTATTCCCTGCTGATCCGGTCGAAGATCGCTGAAAGCTTCAGCGTCCCGGTGGTGCTCGTCTGTATCGCCGTATTTGCGCTTTTCATCGGCTACATTGTTCTGATCATCAGGTACCGCAGGTCAAAAAAAGCCTATATGGCGCGGGTCAAGGCAAGGCGCGGAGAGACCAAACCGGCGCAGGCCGCAAAGGCGGCGGAGCCCCACGGTTCGCCGGAGCCTGAAGCGCCGGACGGCGGCGCGCGGGCGGCTCAGGACCCTGGGGAGACGGGACCGGAGCTCCAACGGGAAACGCAGGCCGAACGCGACTATTTTGACGAATTCTTCGGCAGGAACGGAAAATGAGGCTGTTTTGACAGCTTTAAACGCAAGCGCCGCCGGAGGCAGGCTCCGCGGCGCTTTATGAAATTTATAAAAGGAGGCGGCGAGATGGATAATACCTTTGCCTTTATCGGCGCGGGAAATATGGGCGGCGCGGTCGTCGAAGCGGTCTGCCGGGGGGTGAATCCCCGGCATGTGATCATTTATGACAGGGACACCGCCAAAACGGCGGCGCTGTCTGAAAAGACGGGCTGTACGGTCGCGGAGGACGCAAAAGCGGCGGCGGCGGGCGGGCACTTTGTCTTTATGTGCGTCAAGCCGGACGTCCTGCCGGCGGCGCTGCAGGAGATCAGTCCCGCGCTGAAGGCGGCGGCGGACAGGCACGTCGTCGTGTCTATCGCGGCGGGTGTGACAAAAGCGGCGATCAAAGCTCTGCTGGCGGAGGCAGGACTTGCGCTTCCGCTGGTGCGGCTGCTTCCGAATACCCCCGTTGCGGTCGGCAGGGGCCTGATTATCGCCGCTCCGGACGAGAGCCTTCCGGAGACGGAGCTTGCCGCGCTCCTTGGCGCGCTCGCGCCGGGCGGCGCGGCGGAGCTTCTGGACGAGGCCTGTTTTGACGCGGCCACGCCGGTTTTCAGCTGCTCGCCCGCCTTTACCTATATGTACATCGAAGCGCTTGCCGACGGCGGCGTGCTGGCGGGGCTTCCGCGCGATAAGGCCCAGCGCTTCGCCGCGCAGGCCGTTCTGGGCGCGGCGGCGATGGTGCTCGAAACGGGCAGGCATCCCGGCGAGCTGAAGGACGCCGTCTGTTCGCCCGGCGGCTCGACGATTGCGGGCGTCGAAGCGCTGGAAAGAGGGGCTTTTCGCGCGGACGTCGCCGCCGCCGTGGCCGAGGCTTATGAAAAGACCGCCCGGCTTGGGAAATAAGCGCCCGGAAAGCGCGGTCCGTCCGGCAAAAATTCCGGGCGGGCGTATTGCCCGCGCCGCTTTCATCTGATATAATTAATTTCTAAGTTATCGGGGCCGAAAGGCGGCAGTACCTTTCAAATACCAGACTTTTCCGGTTTTTTCACAGCGCGCCGGAGTAAAGGAAGGCAAATGGGATATAAGAGCTGGAAAATACCGCAGGTCACGGAGCACCCGGACCGCGCGCTGGAAAAAGCCGGGTATACACCCCTGCTTTCCGCGGTTCTGCGGGCCAGGGGATTGGATACGTCTGAAAAGGCTGCGCGCTTTCTCAGGCGCGACGAGGGTCTGCTGCACGACCCAATGCTGCTGCGCGATATGGACAAAGCCGTCGCGCGCATTACGCAGGCCGCGCGGAAGCGGGAGAAGCTCGCTGTCTACGGTGATTACGACGTGGACGGCGCCAGCTCCGCCTGCCTGCTGCTGGATTACTTCCGCGGCCGGGGGCTGGACTGCGAGGCATACATACCCGACAGGCTGGACGAGGGCTACGGCCTGAACGCCGGAGCGATAGATACGCTCCATGAGAAAAATGTCTCGCTTCTCATAACGGTAGACTGCGGAATCACGGCGATTTCCGAAGCGGAGCATGCGAAAAGCCTCGGAATGGATATGATCATAACCGATCACCACGAATGCCCGCAGCGGCTCCCCGCCGCCATGGCGGTGATTGATCCCAAGCGCCCGGACTCGGACTATCCGTTTACGGAGCTGGCGGGCGTCAGCGTCGCGTTTCAGCTTGTCTGCGCGCTGGAAAAAAACAGCGCCGGGCCGCTTTCGCGCTACGCGGATCTGATTGCGGCCGGCACGATTGCGGATGTGGTTCCGCTGATTGGTGAAAACCGTTGCCTGGCGCACAGAGGGCTGGAAAAGCTGAAAAATGACCCGCTGCCTGGTTTAGCCGCCCTCCTGGAGGAGGC
>JAISDV010000156.1 GCA_031264545.1 Oscillospiraceae bacterium
ACGAATGCTTTCACGGGTGATGAAACAGGCGATCCATACTCTGGCGCGGGCACCGGCGCGTTGGAGTCTGTCCCCAACGCTGCCAGCCTTGACAGTATCAAGGGACTTCCCGCGGGCGATTACACCTGGGACGAGGGCGACGGCGTTGTGGTCGACAGGTCTGTGACAGACGAATTGCGCTATCTCATGCGCGAGTTTAACCACAACTATTCGCAGGACACCAAAGCGGTCTTCGCCGTCGTCCGTGTGGACGGCGTAACGCCGACAAAAGACGGGCAAATCGCGGTCTGTTCGATCCCGTCCGGCGAGTTTGTATTCGGCGAGGGGATCGGCGAAAGCTTCAAGGTCGAGCAGACCCTTTACGGCGGCTGTGCGAACGACGAAGAAACGAACCTGCTCCGTGCCGGCGGCGTTTACGTTCTGCCGCTTACGAATTGGCAAAACACGGACACCTGGCGCATTTACGGCGATCTGGACGTTCTGTTCGAGGTTGACGACACGGGCCTGCTGCACTCGCACTCGCGGTTCTCCGCGCTGAACAAGTATGACGGCGCGGAAACAGCGGTCTTGTATGAGGACATCGCGTATCTATATGAGCGCCCGGTCCTGACCTCACGCTTCGCGGAGTACGTTTCGCGGGGGTACTACATCGACACGGCGGGCGCGGAAATCGCGCTGATAGGACCAAACGGCTCATGGTACGAGGAAGACGCGCCGAACTTCACAGCCAAGCTCGGCGAGGACGGCACGATCACGCCGGCAAACGGCGCGCATAACGTATTTATTCCCCTCGCGGGAATGACGACAAACGAGATGAACGCCGCAATCGCGGAAATCAAGGAATTCGTCTTTTAGGCGCGTCAGTACGGCTGAGAACGGAAAAAAGCCACTGCCCGGTACGGCACCCATAGATTCGGAAGCTCCGCATATCGGGGCTTCCGAATTTTTCTCTCGCCGCCGCGAAGACTGCGCAAACCGCTGGGTCTGTACATTTTCCCGAATGATGATATAATGTCCGCAAGCGGACCTTATTTATGACTGAATTTGCATATACCACAACGGCGCTCCGCGCCTGTGGTATAATGTCCAAGCGGACCTTATATCGTCATTCAATCTGTAAACGGCGCAAAGAGAGAACGGGATGGAAAAATATCAGGAAATTGAAAGAAGCATCATAAAAAAATACCGCAGGGAAATATGGAACCGCTTTATTGACGCGGTGGTGCAATACCGGCTCATTCAGGAGAATGACCGTATCGCGGTCTGCATGTCCGGCGGGAAGGACTCCATGCTGATGGCCAAGTGCATGCAGGAGCTGCAAAGGCACGGAAAATATCGGATCGGGCTTGAATTTCTTGTGATGGACCCGGGCTATAACTCGGCGAACAGGCAGAGAATCCTCGACAACGCCGCGCTTCTGGATATTCCCATCAAGGTCTTTGAGACGCGTATTTTCGATATTGCGGCGGCCGCGGACGGGTCGCCCTGCTATCTCTGCGCCCGGATGCGGCGGGGACATCTGTACAGCCGGGCCAAAGAGCTGGGCTGCAACAAAATCGCGCTCGGACACCATTTTGACGATGTGATCGAGACGCTTTTGCTGAGTATGTTTTACGGTGCGGAATTCAAAGGCATGATGCCGAAGCTCCGCAGCGCGAACTTCGGCGGAATGGAGCTCATCCGCCCGATGTATATGGTGCGGGAAGAGGATATCCTGAAGTGGAAAAAGTATCACGCGCTGGAGTTCATCCAATGCGCCTGCCGTTTTACCGAAAACTGCGCGCTCAGCGACGGCGGCGTGTCCAAGCGGCAGGAAATGAAAGCGCTGATCAAGCGCCTGCGGCAGACAAGCCCCGGCATCGATCAAAATATCTTTAACAGCGCGCAGAATGTCAATTTGAATACCGTGATCGCATACAGGGATGCGGACGGAAAGCACAGCTTTCTGGACACGTATTGAGAAGGGAAGGGCTATGCTCGACGAATTTTCAAGGACCCGGCTTTTACTCGGCAAGCCGGGAATGGCTAAGCTGAGGGCGGCTTCCGTCGCTGTTTTCGGTCTGGGCGGCGTCGGGTCCTATGCGGCAGAGGCGCTTGCAAGATGCGGCGTCGGCGCTATCGCGCTGTTTGACGACGACAGGATATGTGTGACCAATATCAACAGGCAGCTTCTGGCGACACACAGGACGGTCGGCCATAAGAAGGCCGAGGAGATGAAAAACCGGATACTTGAGATCAATCCCAGGTGCGCCGTGGCGGTCAACGCGGTTTTTTACTGTGAGGAGAACGCCGGCGAATTTCCGCTCGGGCAGTACGACTATGTGGTGGACGCAATCGATACCGTTTCCTCGAAGCTGGTTCTGATCGAGAGGGCAAAGCGCGCAAACGTGCCGATCATCAGCTGCATGGGCGCGGGAAATAAGCTCGACCCGACAAAATTTGAAGTAGCGGATATTATGAAGACCTCTGTCTGTCCCTTGGCGCGCGTCATGCGGAAGGAATTGCGGGCGCGGGGAATAAGCGCGCTCAAGGTGGTTTATTCCAGAGAGAGAGTCACGGCGCCGATCGCGGATGACGAAACAAGCTGCCGGTATCACTGCGTATGTCCGCCGGATTCCGGGCGGAGCTGCGGCGTCAGGCGTCAGATCCCGGGCAGTATTTCCTTTGTTCCGCCCGTAGCCGGGTTCATCCTCGCAGCGGAGGTCGTAAAAGACCTCGCCGCAAGCTGATCTGCGCCCCCTTATTTTATAATCGTGCCCACTTCGGTGTATGCGACACCCGCGACAAGGCCGCCGCTCTTTTTGAGTGAACAGGTGTATCTGCCGTCTTCCTCGTATTCGGAATGGTCAAAATCCCCCTGTAATTTGTTTCCGCAGCCGCCGCAAAATTTCGTGCCGGGCGGGTTATCCTGCCCGCAGGACGAACATTGACCGCTGGCGGCGGCTTGCGTGAGATTCTGCCCGCAGTCGTTGCAGAAGCGGACGCCCGGCGCGTTTTTTGCGCCGCACTTGGGGCAGGTTTTTAAATCCATGCCGGCCCCGCAGTTGTTACAGAACTTGCCGCTCCCGGCCGGCTTGCCGCAGGATGGGCAGATTGTGGTCTTGCTCTCGATCTTGCCCTGCCACACGGCAGCAGAACAGGCAGAATATGCGTCACCGCCGCGCCGCTTATGTGCAAAGCGCCCAAAAAGCAGATAACGGCGACAGCCACGAACATCAGAACCATGCCCACCAGCCGCTCGGCATTGTTTGCGGCAAAGGCATAACCGCACCGGGCCGAGGTCACGGCGCCGCCGAGTCCCGCATAGGCCAGCACATAATACAGCCTGGCGGGACGGACGCTTTTGAGGCTCAGCCCCTCGCGCCCCCGCCACATTCCCGCAAAGGATGTTCCTATGCTATGCAGATCCTCTCATGGATTTTTATGGGTATCCGTTTCAGCTCTTTTAAGCCATCGGTCACAGGCCGTTTTTTCCCAGTGAACAAAGGCGTAAACGCGCTTATTCATTTGCCCGGTAATACCCCGCGAGCGTTTTATATCCAATGCCGGGATGTGTATAGCGGCGTCTGTTCTGCGTTTTGTCGCCGTCATTCAGGGCGCGTTCCGGGCAATGCTGTATGCAGGCGAGACAAGCCTCGCAGTGATTCCCGAAAACAGGCTTGCCGTCTGAAAACGCGATATTTCGCGCGGGACAGACGGACGCGCAAATTCCGCAGGACACGCAATCGGCGCTTACCGTGTAGGCTTTGGCTCTCTCGGCAAATTGGCGTATGTTCTGCCGATACACTTTTTCAATTTGCCTCAGGCCGTTTCCGGTTTTTTTCCGGCGCTTGGCGGCAACAGCTTCAACAAGCTTTTGTGCCCGTTTATCGGCTTTGCCTGTGATTTTATCCACATTCTTTTTCATCTCATAAAAGCTGACAGCGTTGGCGAACGCGCGTACGCCCGCGCCATAATCTAGGGTTATACCTTTATCACGGAGCAGGCGCTTGACCTGCGGCAGCGCATTTCCGGTCAAAGCGCCAAATGTGGCCGCGGCGAACACATAGCTGTTGTCCTGTGCCGGAAATACGGCCTTGCGCAGAAAATCGGCAACCATAGCGGGCAGTCCCCAGTAGTAGACGGGGAACACAAAGCCTATGCGGTCGCGTCCCGGCGGGATGGTCAGGTCCGCATCTTTGCAGATGGGTATAACCTCGCAATCGTCCAGGCCCGCCGCGATAGTCCGCGCCAAATGCAGGCTGTTTCCTGTGCCTGTGAAAAAGTAAACGCTATTTTTCATGCTGCCCATCCTTCCGAGCAATGGAGATTCTCCGGCCTATCGCATAGGCTTTTTCGCAGTCTTTCGGGAATCTTGTCTCTCGCGTCTTTTTCTTCTTTTCAACGTCAAAGTTTGCGGCTTCATATTGGCTGTAGTCGTCAAATTGCCAGGTGTCCGTACAAACTAATCGCGTCACCGTCCCATTCAGCTTTTTCAGCACTCCGGCGTTAAACTTATAGACAGAACTGTATAACAGCGAAGCCAGTCCCGGCACATTCATGGTATAGAAAAACGCGGCGTTGATTTTGCCTGTAAAGTGATTATGACGTTTATTGTCATACGAAACATTCATAAATCCAAACCGCTCGATAAACGCGCGCATTAACGCCGTTACGTCGCCTAAGTAGATGGGAGAGCCGAGAATTATTGCGTCGCTTGTCATCGCTTTTTCCAGTACCGGCGTTAAGTCGTCCTGTACTGCGCATGAGCCGATAAATTTTGTCCCCTTGCGTTTGCAGGCGAAACAGCTGATGCAGCCCTTGCAGTCCAAATCGATCAGATGAATCAGCTCTGTTTCAGCGCCGGCGGAAGCCGCGCCCTCCAGCGCTTTTTGAAGCAGCGTGGCTGTGCTCCCGCCCCTGCGCGGGCTGCCGTTTATCGCAAGCACCTTGCTCATCGTGTCCCCTCCATAAGTTTTTTCTTCAAGGCAGCTTCCTCCCCGTCCATATGTTTTCCAGGCTAATGCGCCGCAGAGAATCCTTCATAGTGTCGGCGGCGCTGCTGATACAAAGCTCGACCCGCTGTTTCAAATCGTCAACAATAGCATGGTCACAATTGATCCCCGTGTGCATTTTAAAAAGCGGGGTATCCTGTTCAACCGCCATAAAAATATCAAGCAAGGTAATCCGGGAGACCGGTTTCGCAAGCATACTGCCGCCGCCCGCACCCTCTTTTGTGGCCGTAATACCCGCCGAGCTTAAGCTTTTAAGCGTTTTTACGGCAGACGCAAATGGAATCCCTGCATATTCGGCAAGTAATTTAGTGGGGACGGCCTTATCACCGTTTGCCTCGTTCAAGGAGTGAATGACTAATAATAACGTGATGCTCTGTGTGAAAGAAGTGGAATAAGCCATCTTATGCGCCGCCTTTCTGATTAAACTAAATATATTATATATCTTATTAAACTATTTATCAAGTATATATTTTGTGCGTTCTCGTTGTTTCAAACGGCTGAATGTGCTAAAATAAAGCCATTCCATATAATAATATGTCTATGCGTACGAAGGAGGCCGGCTCATGCGGCAATGTATGGATGCGGATAATCTGCACAAACGCCTGAATAAAATCATGGGACAGCTCCGGGCTGTCGACAGGATGGTGGATGAGGATACCCCCTGCGAGGATATCCTGATCCAGATCAACGCCGCGAAATCGGCTTTGCACAAGGTTGGGCAGGTCGTTCTGGAAGGTCATTTGAATCACTGTGTCCGGGAGGGAATCGAGCA
>JAISDV010000135.1 GCA_031264545.1 Oscillospiraceae bacterium
CGCCGCGTCAGCTGTACGCCGCCGCGCGCCATGGCGTCCAGGTCGCACTCGTTCCAGGGATTCTGGTTACGCCCTATGATGACGGCCCCGGTGTTGACGTAGAAATAGAGATACAGCTCGCCCGGCCCCGCGGCGTCCAGGAGGTGCTCGTCCATGGCGAGGTTATAGTGGGCGTCTCCGCTTGGGGAACGGCAGAATATGTTTTCCATGCCAAGGCTCCTCCAGTATGTCCGGCGCCTCCGGTGATGCCGGGAAGCACGCGCAAAAGGCCGCCGGCCTGTTTACACGCCCAGTCTTGCCCTTCGCAGCTGCTCCGCGTCCGTGTAGCTCTGCTTGGGAGTATAGCCCGGAATGGGCAGAATTTTTTGATGAATCGCGTCTATGATCCAGCCGGGCTGCGGGAAAAAGTCCGCGTCGAACTCATAGGGCGGCGTGATCCAGTTTCGCGCGCCGACGACAACTGCCGGCGCGTCCAAATCGTCGAAGCACAGCTCCGTGATGTTGCGCGCGACGTCGCTTAAAAAGCCGCCGCGCTCGCAGGCGTCAGACACCAGCACGACGCGCCCGGTTTTCCTTACGGACGCTATGATACCGGCGTAATCGAGCGGCACAAGGCTATGCAGGCTTATGACCTCCGCTTCAAGCGCATATTCCCGGCTTAATATCTCCGCCGCTTCCACCGCGCGGTACAGCGCCGCGCCGACGGTAAGAATGCTTATGTCGGAGCCTGTGCGCACCCTGTTCGTGTCCCCGATCGGGATCTCATAGGCTTCCTTCGGCACGCCGCCCGCGCGGAACATCTCACCCATGTCGTAAATTCGCTGGCTTTCAAAGAACACGACGGGATCCGTACCGTTTAAGGCGCTCTGCATAAGCCCCCTGGCTTCCCAGGGCGTAGCCGGGAAGACAACCTTAAGGCCCGGGATATGCGCGCACATCGCCGTCCAGTCCTGGCTGTGCTGGGCGCCGTACTTGCTGCCGACGGAAACGCGGAGCACCACCGGCATTTTGAGTATGCCCGCGCTCATGGCCTGCCACTTGGACAGCTGGTTGAAAATTTCGTCTCCGGCCCGGCCGATAAAATCGGCGTACATCAGCTCGATGACGGCCCGGCCGCCGCACAGCCCGTAGCCCACGGCCGTACCCACGATAGCGGCCTCGGAGATCGGGGAATTGAACAGGCGGGAAGAGGGCAAAACGTCCATGAGTCCCCGGTATACGGCAAAGGCCCCGCCCCAGTCGCGCACATCTTCGCCATAGGCGATCAGCGTGGGGTCGGTATAAAACTTATCTATCAGCGGCTCGAATATGGCATCCCGGATGTTGAACTGCTTCAGCTTGCTGACAGGCTTCCCCTCCGCCGTCACGGCGGCGCGCGCCTTGTCCGCGAGCTGCCTGACCCGGGGGCAATCCGCTTTTTTGCAGAGGACGGAGGGCTCCGCTGCGTCGAGACGCTCCGCCTTTTCATTTGAGAACATCAGGCGCTCGAGCACCTGGGGATCGGAGGAAAAGCTCACGTAAGGCGAGATTTTCTCATCGGCGGCATGGCGGCAGATCGTCGTCATACGTTCGGCGGTTTCGGCCAAAATCGCCTCGAACCGGCTGTCCGGCGCGATGCCCGCCTTAACGAGCTTCTCACGGTAGCTGAGCAGCGGGTCCACGGCGCGCCAGGCGTCAAGCTCTTCCTTGCTCCTGTAGGCGTTCTGGTCCGAGGTGGAGTGTCCGCTGAGACGATAGGTGATAACATCCAGCAGGACGGGGCCGTCTCCGTCCCGGAGCAGCTTGAGCTTGCGCGCCATGGCATCGGCGACGGCCAGCGGGTCATAGCCGTCCACACGCTCGGCGTACATCTGGCTCGGGGTGATTCCCGCGCCGATACGGGCCGCCATGTCATAAGCCATTGTCTCGCCCCTGGTCTGTCCGCCCATGCCGTAGCCGTTGTTGAATATGTTAAAGAGAATGGGCATGCCGCCTCTTTTGCCTTCCTCCCACAGGGTGGTAAACTGGTCCATGGCGGCAAAGTTCAGGGCCTCCCACACCGGGCCGCACCCGATGGAACCGTCCCCGATATTGCAGACGACAACGCCGGGCTTCAGATTGCATTTTTTATACAGTGCCGCGCCCGCGGCGATGGCGGCGCTGCCGCCGACGATGGCGTTGTTGGGATATACGCCGAAGGGCAGGAAAAATGCGTGCATGGAGCCGCCCATGCCCCTGTGGAAGCCGGTGGAACGGGCGAAAATCTCCGCCAGCGCCCCATACAGCACAAAGCGGATGGCGAGCTCCTTGACGCTGCCGCACGCGCCCAGCTTTTCCACAGCGCGCAGGGTCGTCCCGGCCAAAAAATTTTCCATGATATCGAGCAGCTCCTGATCGGGGAGCTTTTCGACGCAGGACAGGGACTTTGCCAGAATTTCACTGTGGCTGCGATGACTGCCGAAGATGTAGTCGTCGCGGTCCAGCAGATAGGCCTGTCCGACGGCGGCGGCCTCCTGCCCCAGCGACAAATGCGCCGGTCCGGGATAGCTCGTCTCCACGCCGTTGTATACGCTCTGCGTCTTTATCTGGTTGAGCATAGACTCGAACTCGCGCAAAATAGAGATGTCCCGGAAAATACGCAGAAAATCAGCGTCCGAATAACGGCCGCGCTCGGCTTCCACGCTGCGGCTGTAGACATTTACGGGAATGTCCTGAAAGCTGATGGCGCCGGGGGCGCGCACTTCCGCCGGATCTATGTGCAGTGATTTTGGCATGTCGGTTTTCCTCCGCTATATCTTAAACAATGTTTCACGTATGACCTCTCCGACTGTGGGATGCGGGAATACAAGCCTTTGCAGGCGCTCATAAGGCAGGCGGGTGTCCAGCATCAGCTCCGCCGCCAGAATCATCTCGGACGCGTAGGGACCCAGCAAATGCAGGCCCAGAAGGCGTTTTGTGCGGGTCTCCAGCACCAGCTTGCAGAAGCCGGAGCCTTTCTCGGTTTCCGCGGCATAGCGGCCCGCGTATTGCATGGGTACGGTGATTTCCCGGACGTCGAAGCCCTTCTCCTGCGCGCTTTGCTTTGTTTCGCCCACGCCGGCGGCCTCAGGATCGGTATAGATGACAGCCGGAATGTGCTCATAGCGCATCTCGTCCTTTATGCCCAGCATATGGTTGACAGCGACCTCCGCCTCGCGGTAGGCTGTATGCGCCAGCATAAGCCTGCCGTTGCAGTCGCCGACCGCGTACACGCCCGCCGCGTTTGTGCAGAGATGCTTGTCTGTAATGATCGCGCCGCGGGCCTGCTCTATGCCCAGCGTCTCGAGGCCAAGACCCTCGGTTTTCGCGCGGCGCCCGGCGCTCAGGAGCACAAGCGCGCTCCGCGTCTCCTGCCTGCCGTCTTTATTCTCAAAGATCACCGCATCTTCCGTGACCTCCAAAACCCTGCTGGAGAGATGAAAAGCCATACCGCGCCCGGCGCACTCGGCCAGGAGCGCGTTCGACACGTCTGTATCCGTCCCCCCGGCAATTTTGTCCAGCAGCTCAAGGACCGTGACATCCACGCCGACGCTGGAAAAGTAATAGGCCATTTCAAGACCGATCACGCCGCCGCCGATCACGGTGAGCGACGCGGGAAGCCCCTTGAGGTCCAAAATCTCACGGTTGGTGAGGACGCGGCCGCATTTCAAGGCCTCTTTCAGGCCGGGTATAGGCGGCACGGCGGTTTCCGAGCCGGAGGCTATACAGAGACGTTTTGCCAGGAAGGTCTCGCCCTGCGCCTCGACTTTAAACGCGCCGTCCGAGCGTCCGGCGGCCTTTGCCCGCGCGTTTATGACGCGGACCTTGTGCCGCCGCATCGTGGCGGCCACGCCGCTCACAAGTGATTTGACCACGGCGTCTTTCCGCGCAACGGCCTTCTCGTGGTCATAGGTCACGTCCGCGGCGCCGACGCCGAAGACGCCGGAATCCTTTGCATGGCGGTAAAGCTTGGCGGAGTTCAGGAGCGCCTTGGTGGGAATGCAGCCTTCATTGAGACAGGTGCCGCCCAGCGACTTTTCCTCGAACAGCGCGACGCTGAGCTTTTTTTCCGCCGCGCGCTCCGCGCAGAGATAGCCGCCCGGCCCGCCGCCGATAACGATCAAATCAAAAATCTCCATTAAAAAGATCAGTCCTTTAGCTGCGCTCAAAACACAAACAGATCATTAAAAGGACTGATCTTTTTGCGCATGAAGCGCGGTTTTGCGAAGCGAGGGCGCTTCGCGCTTAAACTCAGCGTGTTTAGCGTGCTTTTTTACGCTAAACCCCTCCCGGAGCCTGTCTACAGAGCCAAAAGCGCGGTAAAGCTTTCAAGCGCCTCACACAGCTCTTTCATGAAACGCGAAGCAGGCGCGCCGTCTACCGCACGGTGGTCATAGGTCAGGCTCAGACCCATAGCCGGATAAAGCGCTAGGCCCGACGGCGTTTCGCGCGGACGCTGCGTGATGCCGCAAAGGCCGAGGATGCCGGTCTGCGGCGGGTTGATTACCGGCGTAAAGCTCTCCACGCCCAGGAAGCCCAGATTTGAGACCGTGAATGTGCCGCCGCGCAGCAGGTCCGGGCTGATATTGCCTTCGCGGCACTGGGCGGCAAGCGCCTTGACCTCCCGGGAAATGTCCAGAAGGGACTTTTTATCCGCGCCGAACACTGTGGGTACCATGAGGCCGCGGGCAGTGTCCACCGCCACGCCCAGGTTCACGGACGTAAAACGGCGCAGCCTGTCGCCATCCAGCAAATGGGCATTAAGGTCGGGGTGGGCAAGCAGCGTCCGGCTGACGGCGAACAGCACCATGTCGCCGAGGGTAATGCCCGCAAAATCTCCGCCGCGTTTCTTGAGCTTTTCGCGGTAACGCCGGATTTCCGTAGTGTCGAAGCTGTGGCTGTGAGTCAATTGCGCCATTGATTGCAGGCTCCCGAACATCGACCGCGCGATGGCCCTGCGTATGCCGGAAAACTTTATTTCCTCATATTCGAAAGTGTCGAAGGCCGGGGCGGCCGGGGCATGGGAGACCGTGCCGGGCTTTTCCTCTCCGGCAGCCTCCGCCGGGCCTTCGGCAAGCAGGCGGCAGACGTCCCGTTCGATCACCCGTCCGTTCGGCCCCGTGCCGGAGGCCAGGGCCGGGTCAGCGCCGGAGCGTCCCGCCAGATTTTTTGCGCGCGGTGAGATTTTCAGCGGCGCGGCGCCGTCTGGGCCGAGAGCCGGGCTGCCGCTTTTATCCGCCTGCGGGAGCTTGGGCAAAGCCGCCGGCGCGGCAGCGGCAGTATCGGCCGGGCCGTGCGCCGCAGCCGGGCCGGGACGCAGCGCGCTGATATCCTCGCCCTTTTCGCCCACGGCGCAGACCGGAACAAGGCAGGCGACCTCGTCTCCGCCGCCGTAAAAGATCTCGAGCAAGACTCCGGCCGCAGTGGACTCGCACTCGAACAGGGCCTTGTCGGTCTCATAGGTAAAGAGGATATCGCCGATTTCAACGCGGTCCCCCACGCGTTTGAGCCACTCGCTGATGATGCAGGACTCTACCGTGATCCCGGCCTTGGGCATGACAACAGCTTTTGCCATGGTTATTTGCCGCCTTTCTCGTCCAGTAAGAGCTTTTCGGCCTCGACGTTCCACAGGCCGCTGTGCCGCGCGCAGAGCGCGTGCAGGCGTTTAAACAACGGGCGCTCTTTTCCCAGCACCTCGAAGTCCGCAATGGCAGTCAGGGGCATATCGATGCCCGTATAAATGAGCTTCTTCCCGCCGGAAAGCTTCGGAAGGCTCAGCGTGGCCTCCGCCACGGCATCCAGACCGCCGATGTGCGTGACCAAAACGGCGGGGTTCAGAAGGCCCCGGCCCATCATGTCCAGGCACTCCCGTATGTCGGCGGTGTTGCCGCCGGAGGTGCCCACGACATGGGTGCCCGCGTAGTGGACATTATAGAAATTGAATTTCGCGGAAAAATCGGGGTCGGAGGGCCCGGCGAAAAAGTTGAGACAGCCGTCCTCTCCCAGAATGCCGTCCGCCAGCTCCACAAGGGCGGCCAGCGGCGCGAAGACCAGAACGTCGTCATAACCCGCGTTTCCGGAAAAGTCCATCAGGGCGGCCCTGACATTGCTGCCCGAACCGTTCAGATATTGCAGCGTTACACCGTTTTTTGCGGCTTCCTCCGCGGGCAGAAGCTGCGCGGCCCTGTCCAGACGGCCCCGGTCGATGTCCGTGACCACCAGCCTGGCGGGACGGCGGGCGCAGTGGAGGATATAATCAAGGGCCGCCAGACCCATGGGTCCCGCGCCGGCCAGGATCGCCATGCTTCCGCCCGCGCGGATGCCCATGTCGTGCTCATAGCGCCCTCTCGCCGCGTGGTACATGGCGTGAAAGGTCCCCGCCGCACAGGAAAGAGGCTCGGCCAGGGAGCCGCCGAAAAAGGCCTCGCCTGCGTATGGCAGCAGGCAGTCCATCTCCATAACCTCGTTGGGAATAATGATGCGGGTCGCGTCTCCCCCGATATACGGATAGGAATATCCCGGCGCGTCCAGGCTGCCCTTGTAATTCAGCGCGGGCTGAATGACGAATTTTTGCCCCGGCGCGAATTTGGATGCCCATTTCGGGCCCACCTCCAGGATCTCACCGCAAAACTCATGGCCGATCATCACCGGGTTTTGCGCCACATCCCGAGGTACCCGTTTGTGGTCCTCTCCCTGAACCGCCGCCTTATAGGAGGACATACACAGGCTGTCCGAAACCACACGGGCTGAAATCTCGCCGTCTCCGAGCGGCGGGAGCGCGAATTCCTCCAACCGAAGATCATGCTTGCCGTAGAGCCGTACCGCTCTCGTCCGCATTCGCGTCATCCTCCTCTTCCCGCCTGACCATACGCCAGGCCTCATCCACTAAATGCCGGAATTCCGGCCTCGTCAGCTGATCACAGAGAAAACCCTGCCGCGGAGAATTGATGTCCTCTCCGGAAATTTGCGTAAAACCATAGCGCACACAGAGCGCCATGAGCCGCTTCAACTGTTTCGGCGTATTGCGCGAGGGCATGAAGGTGACGCCCGCCACTCCGCGCTCCTTCATCAGGCGCAGCAGCGCCTCCAAAAAGCCGTCTTCATACCGCGCCGCGGCCTTATCTCCCGTGGCGGAGACGGTCACATCCCCCAAATAGGCGTAGCAGAGGATGGCGTCTATTTCCCGCGCAAGGCTGACCAGCTCGTCCAGAGAAAGGAGCTCGTCTCCGGCGGGAATGTAGATCTGAGGCAGCAGCTCAGTCTTCAGCCTGCCCAGAAGGTCATACCGCCAATAGGGGTTCCCGCTGTCCGGCGTCCCCAGCTTTCCTGCCAGGGCGTATAAAATGTGCCGTTCTGTGACGGCGCCGCCCTCCGCATACCGCGACAGAGGCACGACGTCGGCGTCAAAGTCCAGGTCAAAGCCGGTTATTTCGGCCGCCCGCTCCGTCATGGCGCGGCTGCGCAGGTTGCGGCGCTCCCGCAGGGGCGCGAGCGTCTCCTGCGTCCTGTTAAAGTACCGCGCCCGCACGCTGTGCATCGCCATATAGGCGACGCCGGCCTGGTCGGGATTATTCACCTTAAGCTTTTCCAGAAACGTTCCGTCAAGGCGCGCGCGGCACTCGAAGCCGCAGGTCACGCCGATTCCCGCAAGCGTCCCCGCCTCGCGGAACTCCGCCGCCCCGGCGACGCTGTCGTGATCCATGATGCCGGCCGTCGGCAGGCCCGCGGCGCGGGCAAAGTAGACAGCCGCCGCAGGTGAATAAGGGGAAAAGGAATATATGGTGTGTATATGGTTGTTGGAAAACTCCGCTCTTCGTACCGGAGGCGCGGTTTCAGCTTCCAACAGGGCGGCCAAACGTTCCAAGCGTTCGCCGGCCGCCGGCGTATTCAAAAAATCCAGTATGTCCGTCACGACGTCCTCTCCCCTAGCTGAGCATAATCTGTCCGCCGGAAACGGGAATGGCCTGGCCGGTTTCAAAGGTCTGCTCCACACAGTAGAACAGCGCAGTCGCCACGTCCCGCGGCGTACAGCCCCGGCGGATCGGGGATTTTGAAAGATAGAAATCCCGCACATCCCGAACTGTTGCCGCGCCCGGCACCTTCCCGGCCCTGAGGTACTGAACGAACAGCCCCTTCTCAGGGTCCGACCACAGGGGGCCGTCGTAGTAATTGCCGGGACAGACGGCGTTGACCTTGATCTGATACGGGATGAGCTCCAGCGCAAAGCTCTGGGTCAGGCCTATCCCGCCGAATTTGCCGCCCGCGTAGGCAAAGTTTGCTTTGGAACCTATCAGTCCGGATTTGGAGTTTATCTGTATAATGTCGGACCAGCGCGTGCCGTCCGCCTCGAACTGCGCCCGCATGATCTCGCTCACATATTTGGCACAGAGGAAAAAGCCCTTGTAGTTGACCCTCGTCACAAAATCGAAGTCCGCCTCCGTCATCTCGTCCAGGCGCCCGGCCTTCAGGACGCCGGCGTTGGCGACGAAAATGTCGATTCCGCCTAAGACCTCCGCCGCCGAGATCACCAATTGCTCCACGCTGGCCCGGTCGGACACATCCGCCGGCAGAGCGTAGGCCCGTGTTTCCGGAAAGGCGGCGTTCAGCTCCGCCGCGGCCCGCTGCGCCAGCGGCAGGTTGAGGTCCGCCAGAGCGACGTGCGCGCCCGCGCGCAGCAGCTCCCCGGCAATGCCAAGGCCGAAGCCCTGTGCCGCGCCCGTGACGACCGCCAGCTTCCCGCTGAGACGGCCCTCCGCGGCCGGTCTTTCGCGCACACGTTCTCTGACTAAACGCTTTGCCTGCGCCATGTCCATTCGCCAATTCCCCTTATGCAGCATATATGCGCAAATGCGCCAAGGTACTACGCCCTGGATTTGCGGTAGCTCTCGGCCTCCCAGCCGACGATAAAGCTTATCAGCTCACGGCTCATTGGCCGCGGCCCGCCGAAAAAGCCGGCAAAAGCGGCAATTTTCCGCGCGTCTTCATAGAGCGCCCGGGCATTCTCGCCTTCCGGCAGCTCGGGTCCCGCTCCGCAGTAGACGATCTGATCCGGCGTAAAGGGTTCCTCCAGCGCCGGATAAGGCGGCTCAGCATTTTCCGCGCCGGACACTTCTCCGCCCAGAGTATCCAGCATATGCTTAAGCAGCCTGTCAAGTGTCCCGGCGTCGTCGGCGGCGAAAAAAACGCCGTGGTTTTGCAGCAGTACGGTATGCCTCTCCGGCGACAGCCGGTCGGCCAAAAGCCGCGCAAGGGTATATCCCGGCCTGCATTCCGGCACCCAGAGCGCGCTTGGAAAGAGCCTCGCCGCCGCGCGCGCCCCTTCCGCCGAGCAGGTCAGGCCATTGATCAGCGTGGGGTGCAGATGCAGGACATAGCGCTGGGGAAACAGCGCGTGCAGAAGGGTCTCGACGCTGGCGCGCTTATCCGCCTGCCCGGGCAGCGCCGCCGCTTGTACGTCGGCAAGAAACGCCGCCTCCCGCTCCTCGTCGGAGAGCGGATAGCGCTTTTCCAGAATCGCCAGAAGCGCCGCCAGATCCAGGGCTACGAAGCTGTCCGCGCTGACGGAGGCCAGCGCCTCTCCGGAGGCCTTGATATAGAGCACACCGTTTTCCTTCATAGATGTGTTCCCGCCCCCGGCAATCACCAAAGCGGGATCCGCTCCGTAGCGCCTGGAAAAATCAATCAATGTCCGCATAAAGCCTCCGCGCCTTCCGTCAAATTTTGTCCGCCTTCAGCTATACAGCTTAACGCCTTGCTCCGCCAGGGCAGCTTTCCAGACCTCGTCCGGCTCCGCGTCCGTAACCAGAGCGTAAAGCCTGTCAAGACTCCCGATTCGGGTGAAGGCGCGCTTGCCGAACTTGTGCCCGTCGCACACCAGAATGGTTTTATCCGCGCTGGCCATGATAGCGCGTTTAATGAGCGCGTTGTCTTCACCTGCGTCCGTATATCCGGCGTCAATATCAAGGGCAGTACAGGAGATGATCGCCTTATCCACGTGGTAATCCCGTATAAAGCTCTCCGCCTGGTGCCCGGTGAGGGCCAGTACGCCCTTTTTAAGGCTGCCGCCCGTACAGAGAACCGTCCAGTCGGACATCTCCTGAAGATCCACGACGGTTTCAATGGAGTTCGTGATGACCGTAAGCCGCTGCTTATCCTTGAGCGCCCGGGCGACAAAGCCCGCCGTGGTGCTCTCGTCGAACATGATAAAATCCCCGTCGTCGATCAGTTGGGCGGTCAGCTGCGCGATCCGCTCCTTGCCGGGGATATTTGTGTATCTGCGGACATTGTACGGCGGGTCGGCGCGTTCATCCTCGCTGTAGAGCGCGCCGCCGTAGCTGCGCTGAGCGCGGCCCTCCCGCTCCAGCTTCTCCAGGTCCCGGCGAATGGTCTCCTCCGAAACGCCGAATTCCTCGCTTAAGGGAACGACAAACACACTGCCCTCGGCGCGCAGCCTTTCCAATATGAGGTTTTTACGTTCTGCGGCTAACATCTCGTTATAAACGCGCCTTTCTCTTAAATTAACATAATTTTAATCCGGTTTTCCACATATGTCAATAGTAAAACACTAAAAACCACAAATTTAAAATGTGATTTTGTGTTGGTTTTGATTGACAGACATGGCGATGGGTTTTATAATAGTCTTGACTAAGCCTATTTAAATATGCTGACACCGGGGAGGGCTTGCGTATGGGCCAATATTATCTCGCGGTCGACATCGGGGCATCCAGCGGACGCCTGATGCTCGGCGGGCTGGATGAACGCGGCGCGCTGTTCCTGGAGGAGCTTCACCGTTTCACAAACGGCGCAGTGTCCCGGAACGGGCAGCTCTGCTGGGCGTATGACCGGCTTTTCGGGGAGATTCTGACCGGTATGGAAAAATGCGCCGCGCTGGGTAAAATCCCCGTCAGTATGGGCGTGGATACCTGGGGCGTGGATTTTGTGCTGCTGGACAAAAACGGTCGCATCCTCGGGGATACGGTGGCCTATCGGGACAGCCGCACCGCCGGCGCGGCGGAGGCGATCGCAAAGCGCATACCCGAAGCGGCGCTTTACGCCAGAACAGGCATCCAAAAGCAGCCTTTTAATACCATTTATCAGCTCTGGACCGTTCGGGAACAGCTCAGTGAGGCAGAGACCTTCCTCATGGTGCCGGACTACCTGCACTATCTGCTGACAGGGATTCCGATCAACGAATATACAGAGGCCAGCACCACGGGCCTTTTAAACGCCGCGCAAAGAACCTGGGACCCGGCGCTTCTGGATACGCTGGGCTACCCCCGCCGTCTCTTTCGCAGGCTGAGCCCGCCCGGAGAGCGCATTGGCCGGCTTCGCCCGGAGATCGCGGAGCGGGTTGGCTTTTCCTGTGAGGTCGTGCTCCCCGCCTCCCACGATACAGGCTCCGCCGTGGCAGCAGCGCCTCTGGGCGAGGACTCCGTATACATAAGCAGCGGGACCTGGAGCCTTCTGGGCATTGAAAGTCCGGTCCCCATTACGACGGAGGCCGGCCGTGCGGGGAATTTTACCAACGAAGGCGGCGTCGGCGGGCGTTACCGTTATTTGCGGAACATTATGGGCCTGTGGATGATACAGGAGATCAGGCGTGAGCTGGGCGGGACCCATAGCTGGGATGCGCTGAACGCTCTGGCCGAAGCCGAGGGCGGTTTTGCCTCCGTTGTGGACGTTACGGACACGCGCTTTCTGGCGCCTGCGAGCATGACAGAGGCGATACAGGCCGCCTGCCGCGAGACGGGCCAGGCGGCGCCGGACACGCCGGGAGCCCTGGCCCGCTGCGTCTTCCTCAGTCTGGCAAAAGGCTATGCCCAAGCGATCCGCGAGCTGCGGGAGATCACGAAACGGCGCTTTGACAGCATCTGCGTCATAGGCGGGGGCAGCAAAAACGCCCTTTTAAATCGCCTGACTCAAGCGGAAACCGGGCTTGCCCTGCGCGCCGGACCCGTGGAGGCTACGGCCCTGGGCAATATCGCCGTGCAGATGATCGCCCGGGGCGAATTGCGCGATCTCGACGCGGCACGACGCCTGATCATGAACAAGGAACAACTTTGAAATTTGGAGGAAGCATGATGCGTATGAGCAGATTTACCGAGGCGAAGGATATTTATGCCGGCCTGGGCGTGGACGCAGAGGCGGCCCTCAGCCGGCTGCATGAAATCCCTGTGAGCCTTCACTGCTGGCAGGGCGACGACGTCACCGGCTTCGAGTCCTCGGGGGGCGGGACCTCCGGCGGCATTCAGGCCACGGGCGGCTATCCGGGCAAGGCCCGCAGCCCAAAGGAGCTTATGGCGGATCTGGACCAGGCTCTCGCCCGGATCCCGGGGAAAATGCGGCTGAACCTTCATGCCAGCTATCTGATAACCGAAAAGGCCGTGGATAGGGACGCGATCGGACCGGAGCATTTTTCCGCCTGGGCGGCCTACGCGAAAGAACGGACCCTCGGCCTGGATTTTAACCCCACGTTTTTCGGGCATCCCCTGGCCGCCGACAGCCTGACGCTTTCTCACCCGGACGACGGCATACGCGCTTTCTGGGTGCGCCATGGGATTGCCAGCCGTAAAATCGCCGCTTATTTCGCTGAGGCGCTGCGCACGCACTGTCTTTTAAACGTCTGGATTCCGGACGGATACAAGGATGTGCCGGCAGACCGCCTGGGGCCCCGCCTGCGCCTGCTGGACAGCCTGGATCGGATTTTCGCGGAAAGACTCCCCGGCGTCATCGACTGCGTGGAGAGCAAGGTGTTCGGAATCGGGCTGGAGAGCTATACCGTCGGCAGCAGCGAGTTTTACCTGAGCTACGCCGCGCGGCGTCCGGGCGTGTATAACCTCCTCGACAACGGTCATTACCACCCCACCGAGACGGTCAGCGACAAGATTCCAAGCCTGCTGGCCTTTTTTGACTATGTCCCTCTGCACGTCACGCGGCCCGTGCGCTGGGATTCCGACCATGTGGTGCTCTTTGACGACGAGCTCCGGGAGATCGCCAAGGAGATCATCCGCAGTGAGGCGGACAGCCGCGTGCTTATCGGCCTGGACTACTTTGACGCCTCCATCAACCGCGTGGCGGCCTGGATCGTCGGCGCGCGGAACATGAAAAAAGCCCTGCTTTATGCCCTTCTGACCCCATACGGAAAGCTGAAGGCTCTCCAGGACAGCGGACGCTTCACAGAGCTTATGACGCTGGGAGAAGCGCTCAAGACCGCCCCCTTCGGCGACGTCTGGGGCGAATTTTGCCGGCGGGAGACCGTTCCCGAGGACGGCGGCTGGCTGGCCGGCGTTATGGAATACGAGCGGACGGCGCTGCTCACAAGATAAGCCCCGAAAGGGAAAATACAAGAGCCCCGAAAAGAGAGATAACTTCCCTCCTTTCGGGGCTTTTTTCGTGCTGCTTATTCGGCTATTGCGCCGTCAGTTCAAGGAACCTGCGCAGGATGGCCGCGACCTCGGCGCGCGTCGCCGTGGCCGTGGGGTCGATAACGGTCTGCCCGTCTCTCTCGCCCCGGCCGCTTATTACGCCCAGCTTGTTCATAAGCTGTACGGCGTTCTTCGCGTAGCCGCCGATTTCGTCCTCGT
>JAISDV010000195.1 GCA_031264545.1 Oscillospiraceae bacterium
GCGGCCGGTTTTTGAAAATTTCAGACGCAGCCTGTCCATCGCGTCAGGCATCACAGCGTCCTCCTTTCATCAGGGCGAGCGCCCCGCAGTTCAGGCAGCCGTGACGGCAATCAGGCGAAAGCTCGGATCTGCGGCACTTTTCGCGCTCACTCCAGAAAAATTCCGGCTTCACGCCAATGTCCACACGGCTCCAAGGCAGCGCCTCGTCGAAAGTCCTTTCACGGCAGGCATAGAATTTCGGGTCAAGCCCGCATTTTTCAAAGGCTGCCAGCCAGCGCTCAAAGGAAAAATATTCGCTCCAGGCATCGAGCTTTCCGCCGGTTTTCCAGACCTCCTCGATAACCGCGCCGACGCGCCTGTCTCCGCGCGACAGGGCGGCCTCGATCAGGCTCGTGTCCGCGTCGTGCCAGTTGTAGCTGATGGCTCTCGCGCGCATGTGCTCGCGCAGGAGCGCCACGCGGCGGCGGTATTCGCCGATGTCCACCTGCGCCTCCCACTGGAACGGCGTGTGCGGCTTCGGCACGAAGCAGGCGGTCGAGACGGTGATGCGCACGCCCTTGGTCCGATCCCTGGCATGAGGCCTGAACAGGGCGAGCACCTTCATCGCAAGTGCGCTGATAGACAGCACGTCCTCGTCCGTCTCGGTCGGCAGGCCAAGCATGAAATAGAGCTTGAGACTGTTCCAGCCGCCCTCGAAGGCGATACGGCAGGTGTTCAGCAGCTCCTCTTCGCGGACGTTTTTGTTGATCGCGTCGCGCAGGCGCTGGGTTCCGGCCTCGGGCGCGAAGGTCAGGCCGCTTTTGCGTACCTGCTGGACGCGGCTCATCAGCCCGATCGAGAAATTGTCCGCGCGCAGAGAGGGCAGGGAAAGCCCGATGCCGCGCGGCACGCAGTAATCCAGCAGTCCGTCGCAGAGCGCGCCCAGCGGCCTGTAATCGCTGCTTGAAAGGGAGGAGAGGGTGATCTCCTGATAACCCGTGTTCTCGAGAGCGGAGATACCCTGCTTGACGAGCCGCTCCATGCCGCGCGGGCGAACAGGCCGGTAAACAAAGCCTGCCTGGCAGAAACGGCAGCCCCGGATACAACCGCGGAAGAGCTCCAGCGTGACGCGGTCATGCACGATTTCGGTGAGGGGAACGACGGGGGCCGTCGGGTACAAGCTCTTATTAAAATCCGTCACAATACGCCGCCGGACATATTCCGGTGCCCCCTCGAGGGCCTTGAGCTGTCGGAGCGTGCCGTCGCCGTTGTATTCGGGCGCATAAAAGGAAGGAACGTAAACGCCTTCGATACCCGCGGCCTTGAGCAGGAAGGCCTTTTTCGGCCAGCCCCCGCGCTTTGCCTCGCGGAAAAGCGTCAAAAGCTCGGGCAGCATGTCTTCACCTTCGCCGATCATGCAGAGGTCGAAAAAATCCGCCATCGGCTCAGGATTGACGTTGCAGGTGCCGCCCGCGATGACAAGGGGCGAAAGCGCCGGTCTGTCCGCGCTTTTGAGCGGGATACCCGCGAGGTCGAGCATGTTCAGGACGCCGGTATAAGCCATTTCATAGCCGAGTGAAAAACCGATCACGTCGAAGGCCGAGAGCGGGTCGCCGCTCTCGAGCGCCCAGAGCGGAATGCCGGCCGCGCGCATCTCGTCCTCCATATCGCCCCAAGGCGCGAAGCAGCGCTCGCACCAGATCCCGTCCATGGCGTTGACGACGCCGTAAAGTATTTTGAGACCGAGATTGGACATGCCGATCTCGTAGGTATCCGGAAAGCAGAGCGCCATGCGGATATCGGTGTCGTCCCTGGCCTTGATGATCTGGTTATATTCGCCGCCGGTGTAGCGCGCGGGCTTCTGCACCCTCGGCAGGATTCGCCTGAGTCTTTTATCCATAGTCACATCCGTTGCCCGTGCCGCGGTTTGGTGCGGCGGCACGGAGATTACGGCGTTATTGTATACCCCTTGGGACCTGTTGACAAGACTTCTTCCGCTGAAGGATGAAAAGCCACAGCCCGACGGCAAGCGGAACGGGGCCGAGCCCGCGGGCGATCGCGGCAAGGCCCGCGAGGACGATCAGGGCGTTGGCGGCAAGCCCGATAATGCTCGAAACGCGGCCGCCGCTTTTTCCGCCTAATACGCCGGAGAGGCCCAAATCGAGGGCGCGCCATCCGTCGAGCGGCGGAATGGGCAGCAGGTTGAAGGCATTGAGCATAAAGCCCAGGCCCGCACAGAGGGTGAAGGCTTCGTTTTCCCGCCGCCGGCCTAACCCGGCGCACAGCATGGCGAACAAAAGCCCGAAGGCGGGGCCAGAGAGCGCCGTGAGCGTTTCCTGAAGCGGCGTGAGACTGCCGGAATAGTCGATCGAGAACCCCGCTGCCCCTGCCTTGATACGGATGGGACGGCCGCCGAAAAAAAGCATAGGCAGGATGTGTCCGGCTTCATGCACGGCAACGGCGGCGAGCAGGGCCGCAAGAAAGTCCGCGCCGCCAAAGAAATAAACGAGCGCGCAGAAAAGCGCGAAGCCCGCGCCCAGCTCGATGCGCAGGGCGCCCCCAACGGAGACAAAAGCCGCGTTTTTTTTCATTACAGGTAAAACTCCGGATTCAGGTATTTGCCGTTATAGATCATTTCAAAATGCAGGTGCGGTCCCGTGACTTTTCCCGTATGCCCGGCGAGCGCGATTCTGTCGCCTTTTTTGACGCTCATGCCCTCTTCGACGAGTATCTGGCTGCAATGGGCATAGTGGGTCGAAAGACCGTCCGGATGCGCGATCAGCACGTTGAGCCCGTAGCCGTCGAGCTCCGAGACGGTGAGTACGTGCCCGTCGGCAAAGGCGTATACGGGGTCGCCGTCATAAGCGCCCAGGTCAGTGCCATAATGGTATTTCACGTCGCCGTCGAGCGGATGCCTGCGGAAGCCGAAGCCGCTTGTAATGCCGCCCGCACAGGGCATGACATAGTCAAAGGGCAGAACGGGCGCGTCGAGACTGACATTCGCGGGAAGCGCGTATTCGGCAAAAGCCGCCTGGGCCGTCAGAAAGCTGTCGATCCTGGCCTGCTGCTCTGAGAGCGCCGGCGCGCTTTCGGCCGGCGGCGTTTCGGGCGGGCGCTGCGCGGACTGCTCCGGGGTGGGCACGGCCGCTTCCGCTTCTCCTGTTTCGGCTCCGGCGGCGGAGGAGGGCGCGGGACCTTCAGCCGCGTCCGCCGCCTCCGGGGACAGGCCCGCCAGCGCCTCATAGCCGCGGAGATTACCCTTTACCATCTCGGA
>JAISDV010000213.1 GCA_031264545.1 Oscillospiraceae bacterium
TCCCATCGGCTTCCCTTCTCTTCTTTTCCTACATTCATTTTATCATATTCAACCATGTCACACCATAATGTCATCGTTTTGATAGTCTTTCCTGAATTTGTGAGTTTATAGAGGTTCCCCCTTATACTTTTTAAAAGGGTATTCTAAAGGATAATTTTTCTTAATTGTACAGCTGTATAGTCCTTTTTGTAGTAAATCTTTCTGCCCATTGAAATATCGATCACCTTCTATCGCAAACATTATAACAGGCTTACCTGAATAAAAATCAAAGAAAGCTTCTTCGCCTATATAAGATAAAATCGCTTTACATATTATCGGTTCATGCGAATTATATACAGGCTTAGAGAATACTAACGCTAATTGCAGGTTCTTATCTCGTCCGGTAAACATGAGTTCGTTCTAACATAATTTATTTCAAAGAGCAAGTATTTTATATATTGGGGCCATCTTACCCTTTCTTCCGGCGTAAGCACCCGGCCGCCAAGCCGTTTTTCCGCCATTTCCATCAGGTCCCTCGTATGCGGGAGATTAACTGTCCGCAGGCGGCCGCCTTCCTCCAAAACCAACGTCCCGGTGTCCGGCATTTCTAGGAATACCGGCAAATAAGCTGCCGCTTCCCGTGTCACCGGACCCAGCAATATGGAATATCGCTCAAATTTCACCCGCTCCTCACTCTCAACAGGCTTAAGCCCTAAAAACCGACGCGTCACAATCGCGGCGCGCCGGCAATGATCCATCCGTTATTCGGTTATTCGCTGCCGGGTCATTTGGTAACAGGCGGGATAAATCATTCCTTTTCCCCGTCCGCGGCGGCGGGCTGTTTTAACTCCGCCATGCGCCGCCCGGAGATGTAGTATGTGGCATCGCTCCGCTCGACGTCCTCGCTGCCGTATTTGGAAAAACAGAGCTTGACGGCCGATGTCTTCCCCTCGCGGCTCCATTGCCTGTAGAACGTCCACGACGCCTTCAAGTCGCTTTTCCGGGCATAAGCGCGAACCTCTTTCATGATAAAAGCGAGTTTATGCAGATTGACCTTGTACACGCGTTCCAGATAATCCAAGTTTCCGAAGCGCCAGCGTTCGTAATCGGCGGCCGAGAGTACGCCCAAGTCGATCAGAACCCGGACGGGTGCGGCCACGCCGCTTTGTTGGATCTGCCGGTACATGGAGTTGTATACTTTCTCGATTATTTCTCCGTTATTCACATTGAAATCAACTCTTCAGAATATCCAACATTTGGTTTGCCGTAACAATGAAAGGTTTTTGGGGGAAATGTTTTATGTTTCCCGTGATTAAATAAGCGTCGTCGTCCTGTTTTTCCAACACAACCTCATAAAACGGCAAGTCTTTCATGTCGGGCAATATTTCTCCGCTTGACGCGGCGTCAACACATATGCCATACTTCTCAATCGCGGAGAGCATACCGTTAATGTCGTCTTCGGAAAAGGGAAATTTGTCCCTGCGCAGAACATTGTAATACTCATCCAGTATCTCGGCGCTGTAAAGGGAGATGATCTCACCCGTGAACAGTTTCTCCGCCACCCGGACGGTTGCCGCGTCGTCGTGGCTTGACAGCATAGCGGAAACGATCATAAACCGGCTTCTTGATCGCAGCGCGCGGCGTTGATCTCATTATTGATTTCTTCAAGCGACCAATCCTGTACGCCGCTGTCCTTCGCCGCCCCGCGCAGTGACCGGAACGCGCTGTAACCGCTTTCTCTTGTCGGTGTTTCCGACTTCGACGCCACAATCTCAAACGGTATTTTGCGCTCCCTGACGACGGTTCTTGCAAAGACGTTGAATGCCGTGGAAGCCGACATGCCAAAATCACTGCAAAGCGAATCAAATTGTTTTTTCAAGGTTTCGTCCATACGGACGCTGAAAGTTGACAATGCCATAAATCTCACGCTCCTTTATAAAAATTATAACCTAAACGGTGCGCAACATCAAGTATAAGAACACGATTGATATAAATATGTTTGTCTGATTAAAACGGAAGGAAAACCCTCCCGGCGATCAATAGCCCGTGCGCGGGAGCGTGCCGGGCTTGGCGTAAATCGTGGTCAGCCATGTGCTGTTGCCACCCATTCTTTTCCGTATTTTCCGCCCACATCGCACTTGTTGGCGAACTGGCAGCCGCCCGGAAGGTTGGGCTATACCTTGACAAAGATTTGCGGCTGCTCCACTTGGCAGAACCCGGCCTTGACCGTTCCGAACACAAGGGTGAAGCCGGTGATGACGTGAGACAGGCGCGCGGCGTCCACCGGCAGCGCGTCCCTCCAATAAAAATCGGTGAGCGGCATGATGGACGTGTTTTTGATTTCCCTGACGGCGCAGGGTATCACGTCGCCGGGCATTTACCCCTTGGACGAATTTTCGCAGATCCCGCTCGGACACCGAGAAAATCTCCAACGCCTTGCCGGATTTCAGCATGGATTCCCAGATGCGCCCGTCCGCTAGTTTTCAGATTCTTGCCGTCGTTTTTGAGCGCCGCTATGAGGAACTGTGCTATCTCTTTCGCCGCCGCGCCGGTTATCTTAACGGCGACCTCGACGCCCTCCAAACTCATGCGGACGGTCTGTTCAGTTGCGTCTCCTGAATAGACTTCCCCGATACTTGAGTGTCCTCCATAAGCGTTCGGTGAAGCTATTATCCAAACATCGTCCGCATCCGTCCATGCAGATTTTTACGCCGTTTTCCCTCAGCAACGCAGTGTAATCCAGCGATGTGAATTGGCTTCCCTGACCGGAATTGACGATTTCAGGAACGGCGATAAGCAAGGCGCGGCGCAAAGCTTTCAGGACAAAATCTGTTTCCAGCGTATCCGACAATTCTCATGAGACAACCTACTCTCTCCCACCTTAGCAACGCCTATTTTTTGATCTGAATTTTTTTGATCTGAATTTATGGTTAGATTATATAACTTCGACAAGGCCGCGCTGATGCGACTAACATTTTATGTCATTGGCAGCGGCGCATCTCCCTGTGTTTTCAATAGGTTGCGCCGTTTCTTGCTGATAAACTCGGGTTGCATTCGGCAGAGTCTCGTGATACAATATGCGAAAAAAGGCGGAATGTCTCGAAAAGAGGAATCGCTCTGATAGGAAAAAATAACGCCGCCAAACTTGCGCTCGCGCTGACGTCCGTCATATGGGGCGCGGGTTTTGTGTTTTCGCAGACGGCGCTCGATGCGGGCTTTGGCCCCGCAGGGCTCTTGCTCGTAAGGTTCAGCGTCGCCGCCGTACTTGTGGGGATAATATACCGCAAGACGATACGCCGCAGTTTTTCCCTTGCCGCGTTTCGCCGCGTGTTCATCTTGGGCGTTATACTCGCCGCCAGCTTTCTCGCGCAGACGCTGGGGCTCATGTTTTCTACGCCGTCGAACAACGCGCTGATAACAGCCGCCTACGTTGTCATCACGCCGTTTTTATGGCGGCTCGTGTTCAAGAAGAAACCTACGCGCTCGGCGTACGCCGCATCTGTGATATGCTTTTTCGGCGTTGTGGCGCTGTCGTTTGATTTTTCTGCGGGCTTCTCTTTCCGCGCGGGGGATTTATGGACGCTTGGCTGCGCTGTGCTGTTCGCCGCGCAGATAGTAGCGACGGAAGCGTATGTGGGAGACGGAAAAGCCGGAGTCCCCGCGCAGGGTGAAAGTCGGCTCGACTACGGACTCCTGCTTTTTATAGAGCTTTTTACAGCCGCGCTGACGACGGCGTTGCTCGTGCTCGCGGCGCGCGTCGCCGTCGCGGCTTTTCCCGGAATCTACGACACAGCGGCGCCATTGCTCGTCACGCGGCGTGACTTAGATGCCCTGCTTTCTCCCTCGGGAGCGGTGAGCGCCGCTTTTCTCGGCGTTCTGTCGACGGCGCTGTGTTATGTGATGCAGACCTCGGCGCAGCGGTATGTGTCGTCCGGCGCGGCGTCCATTATTTTGTCTATGGAGTCTATGTTCGGCGCGGTATTTTCCGTGCTTACCGGCTACGACGCGCTGAGCTTCCGTCTCGTGCTCGGCGGCGGGCTCATTCTCGCGTCCGTCACGCTGCAAGAGATCGTAAATTTCACGCTCGCGTCCCGCTCGGGATCCGCTGTCCGGGGCGCAGAACAGCATTCACGGCGGCGAGGGTACAAGTTCGCGGCTGCCTTGAAAATAAATAAAACGGAGGAATTGTAATGAAAAAAATTATAGTTTGGCTGCTCTCGCTCCTGTTACTCGCATCAACTCTCGCCGCCTGCGGCAAAACTGACGCTCCGACGACAACGCCGACGCCATCAAATGAAACGTCTGAATTCACAGCGCCGGAGGTAATCCGCATCGGCATGGAATGCGAATACGCGCCTTACAACTGGACGCAGTTTACGGAGACGGAATTTTCCGTGCCCATAGG
>JAISDV010000197.1 GCA_031264545.1 Oscillospiraceae bacterium
GCAGCTTTATCAGCGGAGGCTCCTGTGTGCAGATTATCCGCACCGCCCAGCACTCGGACTATCTCAATCCTTTTAAAGACCGGATCGATAAGGGCGAATTCCTGTTTTACGTATTGGATTCGCCGCGCGCTGTGATGGACGGCACCATGAACCTCTTCCTCAGCGACATCAAACGCGCCGCGGAAAAGCTCTCCGAAACGCTGGGCGTGGTCTACACCGACGAGGCGCTGCGCGCCGCGATCCATACGCTGAATGAACAGCGCGCCTTACTGAAACGCATCTCCGATTTCCGCAAGGGGCCAAGCCCGAGGATCACGGGCGCCGAGTACCACAAGGTGGTCGTCGCCTTCCTCACCTGCCCGAAGGACCTGCTGAAAAAGCCCATGGAGGCGCTGATCGCCGCCCTTGAGAAGCGCGAGCCCGTCACCGGCTATAAAGCCCGTGTGATGATCGCGGGCCCGATTTTCGACAATCCCCGATATACTCAGCTGATCGAGGATCAGGACGTTCTGGTGGTCTGCGACCGCTACTGCCACGGCTCGCTCCCCGGACTGGAGCCGATCCCCGAGGAAGGCGACCCATGGGAAAATCTCGCCGTCCACTACGCGAACACCTGTGAGTGCACCCGCATGATGGGCTGGGCAGACCGCCGATTGGAACAGCTGCTCGGCTATATCGATGAATTTTCTGTCGACGGCGTCATCCTGCAGTATATGAAATTCTGCGACCTCTGGGCTTACGAGGTACCCGTCACCCTCGACCGCCTGAAAGCCAGGGGCATCCCCGCCGTGCGTATCGAGCACGAATACGCCTTCTCTAACGAAGGGCAGATCAAAACACGCGTACAGGCCTTCGTCGAACAGATGGAAAACCAGGCGCTTCTGACATGAGCGCGTTTGCACACACCCGTTTAAACCGAAAGGAGGATATCGCAATTGAACAAGATAGAATTATTGGGCAAGGCCGCGCATATCTGCTCGAAATTTGTCAAGGATTTTGACTATGAGGAGGTCCGCAGGGAATTGCAGCTCGCCGACGAGCGCGTCGGCGGCGCGCTGTTGGCCGACATGGAGGCGCGGGACTCCGAGAAAACCGGCAAGCTAAAAGCCCTGATGGAGATCCTGACCAGTGACGGCGCGACCCGCGTTTACAAGGGCAGCATCGCCGACCACATCTACGAATACCGCTATTGGCTGACATTTAACTACAATAACATCATCAAGCCCCTGCTCAATCCGCCCGCGCCGAGCGGCAATCCCCGGGCGGAGCAGCTGACGAGAAAGTTCCAGTACAATCAAAAGCACAAGACCACGACCCGCTGGCGCAAGCTCACCGAAGGACGGTCCGGGACTTATCTGCGCATGTTCTTCGAGTTCGAGTCCTCAGCCGCGGCCGCCTCGGCGAAGTGGATGGCGGATTACATGGCCCACCCCGAAAAGTGCGTATACTACGGCTCGGGCGTGCCGACCGAAATCATTTGGGCAATGGGGCTGACGCCGTACGGCATCAACCTGCAGGAGGCCGTACGCAGCCAGGACCAGAAGGGCAGCCTGTATTACCTGGACGCCTGCTCCGAGGCCGGCGTGCCCCTGGATACCTGTACCTTCCCCCAGATCGGCGCCGGCGCCGCCCTGCGCAACGACTATCTCGAGGGCTTCCCCTGCGCGGTGCTCTCCAACCTGACCTGTGACCCCATGCTCGCCTCGCACGCGTTGACGGCCAAGCTGCTGGACGTGCCGACATTCTATTTCGACCATCCCTACCGCTTCAGAACGCCGGACGGCAGCCGTTCCTTTGCCAGCCAGATGCGCGACATGGTCAGTTTCCTGGAAAAGCACACCGGCCACACGCTCGACTGGGACAAGCTCAGAGATATCTGTGACCGCTATAACCAGATGCAGGAGATGGAATTGGAGCGCTGGGAGCACAATTACGGGCCCAATCCGCCGATTCCCGGCGACCTGCTGCTGAATATGCACCTGAAGCTGTTCGGACCCTTCTCAGGCACCGAAGACGGCCTGGCCATGATGAAGCGCCAGCTGGAGCTAACCCGCGCGGCGTCCGCAAAAGGCGAATCCTGCGTTCCCAACCAGCAGTACCGTGTCGTTTTGTGGAATCCCCCACCCGGAAGCTATTGGAACTTCAACAACTGGATCAGCCAGTGCTGGGGCGTCAACATCCTCAACGATATGGAGACCTTCGGTAACTTCGAGTTTATCGACACCTCCAGTGAAGAGACCATCTTCGAGACCCTGGGCCGGAAGACCATGTATTTCACCATGTCCCGCCACACCAGAGGCGACCTCAAGAACTTCTTTGACGATCTCTTCAAGCTGTGCGAGCTCTCCAAGCCCGACTTCATTATCCAGGCCGACCATGTGGGCTGCCACCCGGTCAACGCCCTGCGCGGCCTGCTGACGGAGGAGTGCGCCAAGCGCGGTCTCAAGCTGATGCGTTTCGAGCAGGATCTGGGGGACGTGCGCGTCACCTCTCACCAGGGCGTGCGCGATCAGGTAAACAACTTTATGACCAACGTAATGAACGCGACGCCGCTTAAAAAGTCGCTCATGGTGTTTGACGACAGCAACGAGTGGTAAGGAGGCAGGCCAAATGGAAAAGGTCATCGCGCTGTCCGGCAAAGGCGGCGTGGGAAAAACCAGTATATCGGCCTTGATCGTCCGTATGCTGCGGAGGGATCCCGGCAAACGCATCCTCGCGATCGACGGCGATCCGGCCGTCGGCTTTTCGACCGCCCTCGGCATAGAGGTCAAGCGGACGCTGGACCAGATCCGGACGGACGTCATCCAAACGGGCGGCTCCGGCGAAAAGGAGACCCGGACCGCCCTCCTGCAGCGGCTGGAGTACGAGCTTGCCGACGCGCTGACTGAGCGGCGGGGCTTTGCCTTCCTCGCCATCGGCCGGCCGGAGGGAAAGGGCTGCTACTGTAAAATAAATGAATTTTTGAAATTGCTGATCGCCGATCTGGCGCCCAGCTTCGACTACATTGTCATTGACGGAGAGGCCGGCATCGAACAGATCAACCGCCGTGTGATGGAAAAGGTCACACACCTGCTGCTGGTCTCGGACGCGAGCCGCAAGGGCATAGCGGTGGCGAGGACCATCCGCGACGTCGCGCAGACCAGCATGCGGTACGACAGGGTCGGACTGCTTTTCAACCGGCTCACGTCATATGACGACGTGGCCGGCGCGGAAACCGGCGGCCTGCCCGTAATCGGCAGGCTGCTGGAGAGCGACGGCATCCGCGTGGCGGACATCCAGGGGAAAAGCCTTTTGGACATTCCGGAGGATGCGGTTACGCGGGACCTGGATCGTGTGCTCCACAACTTTTTGGATTTATAGCAAAGGAGATACAAGCGTGAGCGAAATGTTTTTTTGTGGATGTGACGTGGGTTCCACCTACGGCAAATGCGTCATCATGGACGAGGGAGGCGCGTTGGCCGGACGTGGTATGATCCGCAGCAAGCTGGACCCGGAGGACACCGCGCGGGAGGTAATCGCGCTGGCGGCCGGGGACGCCGGGCTGGAAGGTGAAAAACCCTTCGCCTATCTGGTGGGTACCGGTTACGGGCGGGATCTGGTGCCGTTTGCCGACGCCAATATTTCCGAGATCAGCTGTCACGCGATGGGCGTACACGTTCTGGCGCCAAGCGTGCGGACGATCGTCGATTTCGGTGGACAGGACCTGAAGGGGATCAGTGTGGACGAAAACGGCATGGTTTCCAACTTCGTCATGAACGATAAGTGCGCCGCCGGAACAGGCCGCTTCTTTGAGGCGATGGCACGCGCCTTTTCCATGGATATCGAACAGTTTTCAAAGCTGTCCCTCGACGCGAAGGAGGAAATATCCATCACTTCCCAGTGCAGCGTTTTCGCGGAGACGGAGGTCATCAGCATGATCGCCCGCAAAAAGCGTCCGGAGGACATCGCGCTCGGTATCGAAGCCTCCGTTGCGCGCCGGGCCTATGCCCTGCTGCGCAACACCGGCATTCGCCCGGATGTCGCCGTGACAGGCGGCTGCTCAAAAAACAAGGGGCTCATCCAGTGCCTGAAGGATACGTTCAACCTGACGTTTGTCGATCTGCCGGAGGACCCGCAGTTTGCCGGCGCCATTGGCGCCGCGGAATACGCGCGCGTCCGCGGAATAAAGAAAGGAGCTAAGCATGGTTAAAAAATGGGTTTACGGTGCGATCAAGGCGGCGTTTTTTATGCTGACCTTCATCGCGTATTGGTTCTGTCTGGACGAAAAGTACTACCGGTATCAGGACACAAAGATCAAGGCCAGGGTTTCCGCCGCGGCGGAAAAGCACAGAGCGCAGACCGCACGGTGAGCGGCGTGGGGAGGTGCGGAGACATGTCGTTGTTTGAAAGCCAAATCGCGCAGCTGCGCCAAAGTCTGTCTGGCCGCGCGCCCGACGTCTGCCTGGAAACAGCCTCGGAGAATGCGCGCCGGTGGCCGAGAAGCGCCGCCAAACAGATGATCCTGGAGCAGGATACGGGCACCGAGCTTGGAAATGGAAGCCTGCCCTCCTTCGCGGCCATCCTGTGGACGGAAACGCCGGGCCTGGTGACGGACGGCGCCGTCCGTGTTTACGGACAGGACATCCCGCAAATCGCCGGGTCAGACGGAGCGAAAAGCCGCCCCTTTGGCAAGGCGGTCCTGCTGGAGACGGACACGATCCCGGCGAACGAGCTGTTTGCCGCCTTTGAGAAAATGGACGCCGTGCGCTTTGATATGAATCTGGACGGGTACATGCTGCGCGGATTTACCCAGCGCAACCGGGAATGGAGCAGGGTCAGCGCCGGCGCCTGCCGCTCGGGCTTCTCCTTTTTGACGCTGGGCAGCGAGCTGATCCGCGATTACAAGGCGCTGCCGTTCGTGAAGGGCGCCGAGCTGCTGTTTTTCACCGAGAACGCGCTGATCCGGACGCTGGCGCCTCTGATGGAGACGTGCGCGAAAATAGCCGGCGCCCTCAACACAATGTTCGAGAATATCAGCATGGACTGCAAAAATTGTGACGCCCACGCCATCTGCGAGGATTTCGACGAGCTGCGCAGGCTCCACAGGCGGCTGGCCCCGGAATAACGCAGTCTGCTCAAAAACAGCGGACAGTAAAAACTGTCCGCTGTTTTGTAAAAAGGAGGAACACCCTTTGTATACCGCTGTCATCATGATCGTCGCCTATATGGTCATCACGACCTTAATCAGCTTCTATTTTTCCAGAAAAACAGATTCGGCGGAGAGCTATTACGTCGCGGACCGGAAGCTCAGCACCGGAATGATCATCGCCATGCTGTTTTCCGAGTTTATTGCCGGGGCGGGAACCGTCGGCAATGCCGCGAGCGCGTTTAACGGCGGCCTGTCGTCCGTTTGGGCCAATTGGGGCATGGCGATCGGCTGCTTCATGTTCGTGCCCTTTGTCGGGCGGTTTTATCACGCCATGGCTGTTTCCAAGGGCGCAATGTCGATTCCGGAGTGTTTTCGCCTGTTTTACGACAAGCGGACGCATATCCTGCTGATCGCGATCATCGTCCTGGTCTACATCATGATCTATTCAACGCAGGCCATCGCCGCAGCGAGCGTCATCGCGCCGCTGCTCGGGGTGAATCCCCTGCTGATCACATGGATCGTCACTTTCCTGTTCATCGCCGTTACTCTCTTCGGCGGGATGGAAGGGATCGCCTGGATGAACGTCCTGCATTCGATTGTAATGTACCTGGGCATGTTTCTGGTGGCGTTTGTCGCGCTTCGCTCCGTCGGCGGGATGGATACGCTGCGCGCGGCCCTGCCGGAAAAATATTTCAGCTTTGCCCAGCCCAACCTGTCTACGATAATGGCAAGCGCGCTGGGGACCGGCCTGTCCTTTCTGGCCGCGGCAAATGTCACCAACGGGTGCTTCTGCGCGAAAAGCGCCAAGGCGTCGAACCGCGGGATCATTCTGGCGGGCATGCTCTGCATCCCCTTCGCGCTTGCTCCGGCGATTATCGGGATCTGCGCGCGCGTCGCGGTGCCGGCTGCCGGGAGCAACTCCGTGCTGTATACCATGGCGAACTTTCTTGGCAGCGGATACGGCGGCATCATCAGCACGGCGATCATCGCCGCCATATACTCCCCCGGCCTGCTGCTTATTATCTGCACTGTCCTGACAAAGGACCTCTTCAAAGGTTACGTCGCCCCTCATGCCACAGAGAAACAGCAGCTGCTTTTCACAAAGGTCCTCGTTGTGGCCGTAGGCGTCATTTCGACGATCGTCGGCCTGCACGCCGACTCGATTCTGGACCAAATGCTCGGCGCGTTTCAGATCCGCTCCGTCGTGGGTATCGTGCTGGCGGTTTCCCTGTTCTGGCCCAGGGTCTCTAAGGACGCCGCCTTCTGGTCCATGCTCGGCGGCGGCGCCGTCGCCGTGGTCTGGCAATTTTCGGGCAGGCCCTTCGGTATTTCAACGCTCTGGCCGGCCGCGGCCGTATGCCTGATGATCCTCATCCCGATGACGCTGTTCGGCAAAGAAAAAATCTCTCCGGGCTACCGCATGTACAAGGAAGCACTGAAGCGGACGCGCGAAATCGAGCTTGACGCGCCCCCCAGCTAAAGCAAAGGACCTTACAGCGCTTCGGGTAATTGCAAAGCATGGAAAAACTTAGAACAAAATAAGTGTAGGCACTAAAGGAAAGGGGAAGCGGATGAAACCACTTCCCCTGCGGCCTTAAAGACAGTAGAATGAATTGTTCAGAAACAAAGCTACCGGAGGCTGCAGGATGAGTATAACGAAAAACGCGGTAGATTTCAACAGATTGGAAAGAGAAGTATTCGCATTATGCTGCGCGATGGGGAGAGATACTCCGGGACGCACTGAGCAGATGGGACAAGGAACTGACGGAGGGACGGGAGCGAACGCGGTATCGGCACAAAGGAAACCGGAAGCGTGTGTTGAAGACGGTGATGGGCGAGGTAGAATACCGGCGTACGGTGTACGAATGCAGGAGAGAAGCGCTGTATCTATCTGCTGGACGAAGCGATGGGGATAAGCAGCGGGGGCTTCATGTCCGGGCTGTTATCGGAGCGCATAGCGCAGGCAGTATGCCGGATGTCCTACCTGGCAGGCTTCACGAACAGTGAGCGAGTTGACGGGGCAAAGCGTGAGTCATACGGGCGTGTGGAACGCAGCGCAGACGATGGGCGAAGCTCTTGACGATGTTGAGCAGGCGGCGGCAGCGCGGGCGGTGGCGCACAGGGGGGCAGGAACACTTGAGGTGCCGGTGCTGTTCGAGGAGCAGGACGGCGTATATCTCAGCATACAGGGCAAAGACCGCAAGCGGTAGGGGGCACGGCAGGAGATGAAGCTGTCCCTTGCGAGAGTTCAATCCACGCCCCCTGTGCAGGGGGCGACCTGGCAAGGCATGGCATTATGTCTGGTCAGGCGATAT
>JAISDV010000198.1 GCA_031264545.1 Oscillospiraceae bacterium
TTTCCAATATGCTCAACAACTATGTGCTGTCTTTTACGGCGGACGAGGCGCGTATACAAAACGCGCCGCCGGAAATGCTGAAAAGCTTTGAGGATATGCTTGCCCCGGACGAGCGCGTGATGTTCATTAGTGAGCGGGATTACGAGGTGCAGTTTGAATATGGTCTGCGGATTTTGTTTGCGGGAATTAAGGCGGTATAGCAGATTTAAGCCCCAAAAAATTTTTACTGCGGATTAAGGCAAAAACCAATTGCCGCGACTGATTATAAGAGGAGAAAATAATGCGGAGAGTGAAAACACCCTGCCCCGGCAAGCTGGTGATGGTCAACGGACACCAGATGCACGTTTTTTCCGAAGGTCAAGGCAAGGAAGCTTTTGTATTTCTATCCGGCGGCGGAACGCGTTGGCCGACGGAGGATTTCAAGCCGTTGTGGTCACTCTTGTCTGACAGATATCGGATAGTCGTTGTTGAAAAGTCCGGGTACGGTTGGAGTGAGGCGGCACAAACTCCTCGCGATTTAGATATTATCCTTGAAGAAAGTCGAGAAGCTTTGCGCCTCTGTGAAATTAGTGCGCCTTATATTCTGGTTCCTCATTCCATGTCCGGACTGGAAGCACTTTATTGGGCGCAAAAATATCCCAATGAAGTAAGAGCCATTATAGGCTTAGACCCTGCCATCCCGGAAGCTTATGAAATCCTGAAAATACCTCCCATGTTTCTGATTAGATTGCTCTGCATTTTAGGCCTGGCTTCATCTGACATGGTTAATGAAGTGTCCTCTGTAAAGGCGAACGCGAAGATGGTTAAAAACCTTCCCACGCCAATTGACACGCCGGTCTACTTTTTCATTTCTAATGGTAAAAGGCTTCTGGGCATTAAGAATTGGGAAGAACTGTTGACGAATTTTTTATCCGGTTTTACCTCTCAAAAACATCTGTCATTGAAATGCGGACACTATGTACATCGCTATGAGCCGGCCAAGATTGCCGATGAAATAAACGCTTTTGTTGAAAATATATAATAAGCACACTTCGACAGAAAAGCGGACACCTCGTATGAAGCGTCCGCTTTTTGTAATCGATTGACAGTTTGGGGTGTTACGGAGGACTTGGGCTTATGAAAACGCCACACAGGATAGAACAAAGGAGATTTTCACAGGGGCAACAGCAAAGTCATGGTTATCGTATTCCCCGGCAGTGTCGAAGACATGGCGCGGAAAATGCAGATCAGTCAAAATCCGCTGTGTTTTTATAGGTTCTTATTCAAGCTGTTATGTTGTAGTCGTGTCTTTAGCCGCTTTTATCCGTGGATTTTCTTATGCTAATCTCGATTCAAGAAGTCGGTGAAATCAACTGCTCATAAAATTTAGAGCTTGCCGGCTTCTTAAATCGAGATTGGTTTGACTGGCGCTTTACCTGACCGTCCGGTAATAGACCCGCGCGGTCAGGGCATAGACAAGGCCGTAAATCAGGGCGAAAACCACTGCGGTGGACAGAGAGCAGACGGCAAAAAGGGACACGTTCGTCAGACTCAGCACCAGCAGGAGCTTGGTGATCATCTTAAAAGCGAAGGCGATGTGTATGACCGCCATGCCGAGAGGAAGGAAAAAGACAACCAGCACCTGGCTGCGTATCGCCTTGCGGATTTCGGGACGGCTCAGGCCGACCTTCTGCATGACGGCGAAGCGCGCCTTGTCGTCATAGCCCTCGGACAGCTGCTTGTAATAGATGATGAGGACGGTGGCGGTCAGAAAGACGATCCCGAGGAACAGCCCCAGAAAAAGGAAGCCGCCGTTCAGCGAATAGATGGAGGCCGCCCAGTCGCTGCGGCTTGTCACGTTACAGTAATCGTAATGGCCCGACGCAGCTTCCGCCTCGCCGTTTGAGCGCGCGGTACTGCCGACCGCCGAAACGACCGCGTTATAGCCCGCGGTTTTTTGCGCGTCCGTGCCGGCAAGGTCAAAGGCATAGTACCAAACGGGCGGGCTTTCAAACTGCCGGGTGATCCGGACAAAGCGCTCATCGGAAACGACGGCGCAGAGGTGATGGCTGATCAGCGCGTCCCGCTGCGAGGTTTTCGGATAGCCCTCGAGCCTGCGGACCACAGTAAAGCTTTCGCCATAGGCGGAAAGCGTGTCTCCGAGCCTTGCGTTGTCCGCGTAAATATAGGCCTCCCCGTCTGCCGGAATTTCCGTACTGCCGGTCATACCGGCGTATTCAGATGCGGAAATCAGGACGACGTCCGCATTGTGCGCGTTCGTCCCATACGGATTCGCGTCGGTGAAAACACCATTTTCAAGCCGGCCATAAAAAGTGAGATAGAGAAGGTCTGTCCCGGCGCTCATTTCGAGTCCGCCGCCTGCGAGGGCCTCCCGCACCGCGGAGCGCAGCTCCTCGCGCGCCGTGCCGGTTGGGTTTGAGACGAAAACGGTGATATCATAGGGATGCGCGTCGTTGACGGAAGACTCGGTGCCGAGATAGAGACAGACCGTGCCCGAGACCATGACGAGCACCATCGTCGAAAGGATGCAGATATTCGCGAGGCCGACGGCGTTCTGCTTCATGCGGTAGAGCATACCGGAAATGGGGATGAAGCGCTTTGTCGTATAGTAATAGTCCGGCCTGTTCCGCAGGCCCTTGAGGACGGCGATGCTGGTGGCTGTGAAGAGCAGGTAGGTTCCGAGGATAACGAGCAGCACCGCGACAAAAAACAGAAAGATGGCCTGGAGCGGCGATTCCGTTACGATTGCGATATAGTAGCCGCCGCCGAGACTGATAAGGCCGAGAAGGGCGAGTAACCATTTTGTTTTCGGCTCTTTCTCGCCGACATTGCCGCCGCGCAGCAGCGTGATGGGATTGGCAAGCCTGATGCGCACGAGATTTGAGAGCAGGATCAGCAAGAAGATCCCGCAGAAAAGCAGGACGGTCAAGGTGACGGCCCACAGCGAGACCTCGAAGCCAAAGGGTACGGAAAAAGCGATCAGGCGGCACAGGAGCAACAGCATCAGCTTCGAGAGCAGGTTGCCCAGGACCAGTCCGGCCGCAAGGGTGATGAGGGCAGCAAAGAAGCTTTCAAAAAACAGGATGCCCGCGATATGGCCCTTGCCCATGCCGAGAATATTGTACAGGCCGATCTCCTTCTGGCGGCGCTTCATGAGAAAGCTGTTCGTATAAAACAGGAAGATCACCGAGAACAGGCCGACGACGATACAGCCCAGCCCGAGAATGGTGGTGAGAGACGCCGCGCCCCGCATGCCGCGCACGCCGTCGTTGAGCGTCAGAAAGCACATAATGTAGAACATGGCGGCGGTCGCCACGCAGGTCAGGATAAAGGGCAGGTAAAACTGCCGGTTTCGGCGGATATTCCGCGCCGCGAGCAGCGGGTAAAACATGAACTTACGCATTGGCTTCACCGCCCGCTGCCATAGCTGTCAGCGTATCGGAAATGACGCCGAACAGCGCCTCATTCGACCGCTCGCCCCTGTAGAGCTGATGGAAGACCTCGCCGTCTCTCAGGAAGAGGACGCGTCCGGCGTTCGAGGCCGCTTTGACGCTGTGGGTCACCATGAACACGGTCTGCCCGGAGGCGTTGATGTCGCGGAAAAGTGCCAGAAGCGCCTCCGCCGAATGGGAATCGAGCGCGCCGGTCGGCTCGTCCGCAAGGATGATGCGGGGGTTCGTGATCAGCGCCCGGGCGACCGCGCAGCGCTGGCTCTGCCCGCCGGAGACTTCATAGGGGAACTTGTCGAGAATGTCCGTGATACCCAGCCTGTCGGCGATGGGAATGAGCCGCTTGTTCATCTCGGTGTGATTTTTCCCAGCAAGAACGAGCGGAAGGTAGATATTATCGCGCAGGGAAAAGGTATCCAGGAGATTGAAGTCCTGAAAAACGAAGCCGAGATTGTCGCGCCGGAAGGCGGCGAGCGCTTTGTCCGGTATCCTGAGGGTGTTGCTGCCGTCAAGCAGGACCTCGCCGCCGGTCGGCTTGTCGAGCGTGGCGATAATGTTGAGCAGCGTCGTTTTTCCCGAGCCGCTCTCACCCATGATGGCGATATATTCGCCCTTCTCCACCGTGAAGCTGACATTTGTCAGGGCGGGGACCTTCACGCTGCCGAAGCGTGTGGCGTAGGTTTTTTTAAGATTTTTGACTTCCAATAGCGTCATTTTCCGTACCTCCGTAAGTAAGAACCTGAATTTACAGCGCAAAACGCCGATACTTCCCGAAATGCGGGTCCTTCCGCGCGGCGGGAACGGCGCTTTCTCGCGCCCTCCGGCCTCTGCGCCTTTATTCTAGCGAAAAGCCGGAACGCCTGCCATTTCTTTGGCTTACGTTTCGGGAAAAAAGCTTACAGTTTTGTAAGAAACGCTTAGACAGCGTTTCGCGCTGTGTATACTGGTTCTTAATTCAGGTCCTTATTCAAAACGCGCTTCCGAGCGGGCGAGACCGATTTTTACCGTTGTGCCGACGCCGACCTTCGAACTGAGTTCGAGACTGTGCCCGAGCTTTGTCAGGACCTTTTTACAGAGAAAAAGCCCGATACCCGTAGCCTTTTTGTCCGCCCGGCCGCCCGTGCCGGTATAGCCCTTCTCGCAGACGCGGGGGAGGTCCTCCGGCCTGATGCCGATGCCGGTGTCCGAGATGACGAGGGTCTCACCCTCGGCGTAAATGCTGATCTTTCCGCTGTCGGTGTATTTCAGGGCGTTTGAAAACAGCTGCTCGATCACGAAGGCCAGCCACTTTTCATCCGTCAGCACGGTCAGTCCGGTTTCAGTGAAGGAAAAATCCAGCTTTTTCAGGGCGAAAAGGCGCGCGAATTTTCGCAGGGAGCCCCGGATAACCGGGTCGAGGTCACAACGGCGGAGAAGAAGGTCGCTTACGTCCCCGCTTAGACGCACGTATTGGAGCACCATATCGACATACTGCTCGGTTTTCAGCAGCTCACCCTGTAAAAGCCCCGCGTTCGGCCCGCCGTTTTCGGCCAGCAGCAGGCGCATGGCGGCAAGCGGCGTTTTGATCTGGTGCGCCCAGAGCGTGTAATAATCCGCCATATCGCGCCGCGCACCGTCGCTCTCGCTCCTGACGGCGAGACTCTGGGCGTAGAGCAGACGCAGCAGCTCCTGATAGTCCGCCTCGATCGCGCCGTTCGGCTCGGGCAGGCCGTCAAGTCCGAGCTCGATATTCGGCATCAGCGCCCTGAGCGCCTTGTGCCTTGCAATATAGCGCCGCAGGCCGAAGCCGAAGGCGGCAAGACCGAGGCAGAAGCACAGCAGCGCGGCATACAGAACGGCCTCGGCCTCAAGCGCGTAGAGCGAGAGCACCGCCGCGAAAACCAGCGCGAAAACCAGAAACAGCATCGCGACCTTATAGTGCCGTCTGAGATAGGAAAACAGCAAGCCCGAACCTCCTTTCACGGCTCCTGATCGGCCGCGATATAGCCGACACCTTTTTTCGTCCGGATCAGCTCCGGCAGCCCCAGCTCCCCGAGCTTGCGGCGCAGACGCGTGATGTTGACGCTCAGGGTATTTTCGCCGATGAAGCTGTCACTTTCCCAGAGGCGCGTCATGATCTCGTCGCGCGTGACAATGCGCCCCTTGTTTTCGAACAGGAGGCGGAGCATGCGGTATTCATTCTTGGTCAGCTCGGCTTTTTTGCCGTCAAAGCTCAGCGTCGCGTCTGAGACGTTCAGCGTCGCGCCGCCGCAGACCAGAAGCTTCGCCGGCACGGTAAAGTCGTAGGTCCTGCGCAGGAGAGCCTGAACCTTGGCGGTGAGCACATCGAGGTCGAAGGGCTTGGCGATAAAGTCGTCGCCGCCCATATTGACCGCCATGACGATATTCATGTTGTC
>JAISDV010000027.1 GCA_031264545.1 Oscillospiraceae bacterium
GCGAGCGGGGTCCCGGCGGCATATTCTCAAAAATTGTCAGGCCAAATCCGGAGCCGGAGGATCTGATCCTTGTCGGAATCTTTTATCTGCTCTACCGCGAGAGCGGCGATATGGAATGGCTGCTGATTGCCGGAGCCGCGCTTTTTCTCTAGGCCTGTTCCCAAACCGGAATTTCGAAAACACTGTCCGGCGGCGTTGTCAGCTCCGTGGATACCGAGGCCATTGTGAAGATCAGCGTGTCGCCGTCATATTTTTCCATGGAAACGAGCAGACCCGTTTCGATCGAGATGTAGAGCCGGTATACATAGCCGAGCGCGCCGCTTTTGTATGCGGCGAAGATGCAGGGCTGACCGGCGTGTTCCGCGTAGAAGGCATCGAGGATATCCTCACGGGGAACATACATGAGTTCCTCATAGGTGATCAGGCCGGAAAACCGGTCCGCCTCGGCGCCGGCGCCGCTTTCGGCCAGCTTTGATCGGTAGTCACCGGGGAAACCGTCGTACCAGAGATATAGGTCATCGCCGAGAATAAGGATATTCCTGACGGAATAACCGTCGTCGACGGAAAGGCGGATGTTTTCGCCGTTTTGCGAATAAGACAGGGTGGAGACGTTTTCCCCGCCGTCCCAGAGGTTCGTCATGGTGTAGCTCCGCGAAAAGCTCTCGGTGCGCACGATCGTCTTCTCGAGGACGGTTTTAACCGTGTCGGGCGTGATCTCCACGCGGTCGAAGCCGCCGCCGTCGGCATTTCCATTATTGTCCGCCGCCGGCGTCGGAAGGACTACGGTATGCGAATCATCCCTGTAGCCGTAGCCAAAGGCAAGAATAAGGAGCGCCGCGAGTGCCGCGGCAGCGGCGGCCGCCGTAATAATACGTCTGGTCATGGGCAAAAATCCTCCGGGCGCGCGCTGCCGCCGCCGAAGCAATGACTGATGGCGTCGGCAATCCGCGGGCAAGCGTTTCCGTCGCCGTAGGGGTTGACGGCTCTAGCCATGCGGTCGTATTCGGAATCGTTGTTCAAGAGTGCGCAGGCGCAAGTATAAACGGCGTTTTCATCGACGCCGGCAAGGGAGACCGTGCCGGATTCAACGGCTTCCGGCCGCTCGGTTTCTCGGCGGAGGACAAGCACCGGCTTCCCGAGCGCCGGGGCTTCCTCCTGAAGACCGCCGCTGTCCGTCATCACGAAAAAGCATTTTGATATGAGCCGGTGCATTTCCGCGGCGTCCAGCGGGTCGATAAGCAGAATGTTCGGAGCCCCGCCGAGAATTTTCGACGCGGTTTCGCGGATATAAGGGCTGAGGTGCACGGGATAGACGACCGAAACGTCGTCAAAGCTTTCCGCGACGCGCCTGACAGCACGAAAAATGCCCGCTATCGCTTCGCCGTAGCTTTCACGCCGGTGGCAGGTCATCACGATTACCCGGCGCGATGTGAAATTCAGCGCCGCGAGCGCAGGCGTTTTGAAAGCGCCGTCGCCGACCGTGTATTTCATGGCGTCGATCACGGTGTTGCCGGTAATAAAGATCTTTCCCATGATATTCTCACGCCGGAGGTTCTCAGCGTTCCGCGCCGTCGGAGCAAAGTGATACTCGGCGAGCCTTCCGGCAAGGCAGCGGTTCATTTCCTCGGGAAAGGGAAAATAGCGATCGTAACTTCTGAGCCCGGCCTCGACGTGACCGACCGGGATTTTTTCATAAAAAGCGGCGAGCGCGGCGGAAAACGCCGTCGTCGTGTCGCCGTGGACGAGGACCAGCGCGGGTTTCTCCCTGCGCAGCACCTCGCCGAGTCCGGTCAACACGCCGGCGGTAATATAGGCGAGGGTCTGGTCTTCCTTCATCAGGTCGAGGTCATAATCCGGCTTTATTCCGAAAGCGTCCAGCACGTCGTCCAGCATTTTGCGGTGCTGGGCCGTGACGCAGGCAAGACATTCAAACTCCGGCCTCCGCTTCAGCTCGAGATAAAGCGGGGCCATTTTTATCGCGTCCGGCCGCGTACCGAAAACCAGGAGGACCTTAATTCTTCCCATCTTTGTCACCCTGCCCGTCCCCGGGTCTTTTCAGGCCCTTGCGGTGCAGCTTCCCATAGACGAAGGCCCAGAGGAGCGCGCATACGCCGAGACCCAGAATGAGAATGAGCGCTTTGCTTTCGCCGCTGGTGGTTATGAGAACCGCCGCGAAACCGAGTATGGCGCTGATCGCGTAGAGGACCGCTACAGCCTGTTTCTGGCTCAGGCCCATGTCGATCAGCCGGTGATGGAAGTGACCCCTGTCCGAATGCATGGGACTCTGTCCTTTCAAGAGACGGCGGCAGAAGGAAAAGACGGTGTCGAAGAGCGGGATCGCAATGGCGAGCAGCGGGACTGCGAAGGAAATTACCGCGTAGAACTTGAAAAGACCGAGTATAGACATTGTCGCCAGCACATAGCCGAGAAGCAGCGCACCGGTGTCGCCCATAAAAATCTTCGCCGGATTGAGATTATAGGGCATAAAGCCGGCGCAGGCGCCGGCCAGCGCCGCGAGCGCGACGGCAATGCTGCTGTCTGAGACCAGGAGGGCGATGACGAGCATGGTAATACTGCTGATGGTCGAAACGCCGACGGCAAGCCCGTCCAGCCCGTCGATCAGGTTGACCGAGTTCGTGATTCCGACGATCCAAAGTATTGTAATAGGCACCGACCAGCCGTTGAGGATGAGATAGTCCTTCCCGCTCCAGACCACAGGGTTTGCCAGAACGTCTATCTCAACGCCGTGCAGCACGGCGACGACCGCCGCGACAATCTGCAGAGACAGCTTTGTCCAGGCGTTGAGCGAAATAAAGTCGTCCACGGCGCCCGTTGCGACAATGATGACGCAGCCGAGAAGTATGCCCTGAATCTGCCGGTCTATCGGAACGAAAAGGAGCACGCTGAGGATAAAGCCCAGAAAAATGGCCAGCCCGCCCATGCGGGGAATGGGGTGGTCGTGCACCCTTCTCTCATCACCGGGCATATCCATTGCCCCGACCCTCTGCGCGAAAGCCTTGACGATCGGCGTCGCCGCGAAGCTGATTGCGAAAGCGGCCGCGATGGCCGTCAGTATCCTGATTATTAATTCCGTATCGATGGGCATGACGGTACATCCTTTTTTTCTATAAATCCGATCTTCCTGTAGACCTTCCGAAGCGTTTTTTCCGCCGCGCGCGAGGCCTTCTCCGCGCCCTGCCTATAGACGCTTTCGAGATGCGCCCTGTCCGCCGCAAGACGCTCGGCCTCCTCGCGTATCGGACGCAGCAGCTCAACGACGGCCTCGCCGAGCCTGAGCTTGAAATCGCCATAGCCCCTGCCTTCAAATTCGCTTTCGATCTGCTCAAAGCTCAGCCCGGCCGCAGCGGAATAAATCTGCATAAGATTTGACACGCCGGGTTTTTGAACCGGGTCGAAGCGGACGGCGCCGCCGCTGTCCGTCACGGCGCGCTTGAATGCGCGCATGATCTCGTCCGGCTTCTGCATGACGTAGATACAGCCGCCCGGGTCCTCGTCGGACTTGGACATTTTGCTTTCCGGACTTGTCAGGCTCATAATGCGCGCGCCGACCTTAGGGATAAAAGGCTCGGGCAGCCTGAAAACGTCGCCGTAAATACCGTTGAAGCGCCCCGCAATGTCGCGGCAGATCTCGACATGCTGCTTTTGATCCTCGCCCACGGGAACAAGATCGGTCTGGTAGAGGAGAATATCCGCCGCCATCAGCACCGGATAGGTGAAAAGGCCGGCGTTGATATTGTCGGTGTTTTTGGCGCTCTTATCTTTAAATTGGGTCATACGCGAAAGCTCGCCGAACATGGTGTAGCAATTGAGCACCCAGGCCAGCTCTGCGTGGGCGGGAACATGGCTCTGGATGAAAATGATGCTCTTCTCCGGGTCAAGGCCGCAGGCGATATACTGCGCGAGCTGGTCGATCGCGCGGCGGCGAAGCTCGGCCGGATTCTGGCGCGAGGTGAGGGCATGCATGTCCACGATGCAGTAACGGCAGTCATAGGTCTCGGAGAGCGTCACCCAGTTTTTGATCGCGCCCAGATAAGAGCCGAGCGTGAGCGCGCCGGAGGGCTGGATGCCGCTGAAAATTATTTTTTTATCTGTGGCTTTTCCGTCCATTTTCGACTGATCCTTTGATTATTTTTTTAAGAACCTGTATTCACAG
>JAISDV010000088.1 GCA_031264545.1 Oscillospiraceae bacterium
TCGATAAAGCCGGGCCCCGAAAGCGAGAAGCGGATTTCGGGTTCGGCGCGGATATCCAGGCTTTTCCGGTAGGAGGCGACGGCAATGGCCGCGTCGATACGGCCCAGGGCCTCATGGACGGCAAACACGTCGCCGTGACTCCGGCCCAGCTTGTTTTTCAGAAACTCATACGTGATGAGGTTGAGCAGCAGCAGGCTTGTAACAAAATCTCCCGCGGCACTGTACGAAGCGCCGGAAACGCCGCCGGTCCGAAGCACGGCGCGCAGCCGGTCAAGGCTGTCATAGGCCGCCGTCATCCGCGCATCCAGCAGAGGGTCCTTCAGCTTTCTGGTCCTGTGCAGGGCAAATATCATACCCACGACATAATTGACCGTGTCGAAATCCCTTTGCGTTTTTCGTATGCGGAGCTCATGCAGCGTGGAATTCAGCGAAAAGACCGCCAATATCGCTATCAAGCCGAATTTTGGCATAACGGCGATCGCCGCGAGCGCGGCGGGCACAAGCAGCATCAGAAACAGATAGAGCAAAAGCCAGCCATATCCGTGCGCGGCGGGCTTGAACGCCCGGCTCAGGTCGGCGCGGCGTGTACAGCCGAGTTTCGCCAGAATGACCTGGAGCTTCAGGCGCAGCTCCGCATTCTTTTCCATAAGCGTGATCAGCGCTTTTCGATCCTGATATTCCTCTTCCGAGACAGCGGGCGACCGCAGCATATAGTAGAGATACTGCTCCCCGGAAGTGGACAGCCCGGAATTTATCCGTTTGAACACGCTGTCCATACCTAAGTCATTCCAGGTGATCTCGTCGAGGAGAAACCCGTCCCGCCCGGTTTCCCGGCGGAAATCATAATACGCCCGTATATGGGCCATATCGCCGTGAAAGTAATACGGGTCCGGCGCCGTCCCAAACGTCTTCGACAGGCGTTTCCTCAGCTTTCGCAATCTCATGGCACCGCTCCTTACAGCAGCCGCAAGGCCTGTTCCGTCATCGGTTTTCGGGCCGCGGCCCTGGCTATCCGTAATAGTCCAGCGCCGCGAGGTCCGTGATGATCGCGGCGCAGGAGCCGTCGTTGAGCGCTTTGAAGCAGGCCTCTGTGCCGCCCGGAAGCCTGACGATATAGTCCGGCTTTTCTCCCAGCGTCTTGCTGCCCTCGAGCACGGCGGCGAAGTACCCGTTTTCGCTCAGGGTCAGCGTTTTTCCCTTGAGCGCGCCGATATTCCGCACGGGGGAGCCGGCAAGGGAGGCGAGAACGATTGTGTTTTTCATGTATACCGGAGACTGGCTGACGCCGGTATTGCTCCCGTCATAAGCAAAGCCGCCCCAGACGCAGTCCACATTGCCGGAATTCAGCTCCACCGTGGCCCGGGATACGTCGATCGCGAGAAATCTCGCCTTCCAGCCGAGGATCCCGCAGACCTCTTTGGCGAGCTCGACGTCGAAGCCAGTAGCCGTCCCGCCGGAGCTCTCTCCGGAAAACGGCAGGCGGCCCGCGTCGTAGCCGACGATGAAAGTACGCTTTTCGAGCGAAGCCTCCAGCCCGTCGAGCGCGGTTTCATCACCCGCCAGCAGCGAAACGTCCTCGTCGAACCACGCCCGCGACAGCGCCGAAACCCTGCCGGAGGCCTGCAGCACCTTGAGCGCGGCGATCACGGCGTCTCCGGCCTTGTCCCCCAGCCTGAAAGCGACGCAGAACGATTGTTCAGCCAGCCGGTCTGCAACGCGGTACTTCCCATTGCCGCCCGGTTCACAGGCGTACATGGAGAGTACCAATATTACACAGAGCAAAAACGCGGTCACGCGCACCTTTTTTTTCATAACACCACCGGAGACGCGGCGGACTCCGCCGTATTTCGCCGCATCGCAGCGGCAGACAGGACGGCCCTTTTACGGCCGCGCCATTAACAATCATATCTTATGAGAACTTTTCACACAATTCAAGAGAAAAGTTCCGGCATTCCTCGCTATGCCTACAGATTCTTAAAATACGCGCCTTTGACGAGCCGCGCCGCCGCGTCCGTAATGGCGGGCAGCACCGCCTCACGGTTGAAGCGCGTGACGCCGATGCGCTCGCGGGGGATCGCGCCGACGTGGCGGCACCACAGCTCCATTTCCGCGAGACAGGTCGCCGTGCCGTTGCCGCTGCCGCCGGCCGCCGCAATGAGGTCCACCTGTTTGCCGGAGGCCGCGCTGCCGTCCTTATTGAACGCCTCGCACCTGCGGAATCGGTCGAGAAAATATTTCATCCGTTCGCTGGGCTGTCCCCAATAGACGGGCGTGATGAGCATCACGCCTTCCGCCCCGCGGAATTTTGCCTGCAAATCCGCGAGAATATCGCCGGCGACACAGGCTGCCGTATTGCGGCAGGTACCCCAGCCATTGCCGCAGATGCGGCACGGCTCCAGCTTCGCCGCGCTGATATCGATGAGTTCCGTTTCACCGCCCGCGCTTCTGATGCCCTCGAGCGCCGCCCGGCCGCAGGCGGCGGTCAAGCCGTCGGCGTTCGGACTCGATGTGATGATCATATACATAGACGCTTCACTCCTCAGACGTGATCTTTTCCGAAATAAGGACCCGCATTCACAGCGGAGAAAGCCGGATAGGCGGGGCGCTTTCCGGACGATATTTCAGCGGGCCGCACCGCTTTCACAGCACTCATTCTACCGCGGTCTTCTCCGTCTTGCAACAAAAAACGACAAATTTCTTTGCCGTTCAAGACAGAGGTCCTCATGGTTGAAACTGGCGGCGCTTTTGCGGCGGCCCCTGTAAGCGCAGGCCGCAAAAACCGCGCACGGCCTTCAGGCGCCGGAATAGCGCGTGAGAAAACGCCGCGTGCGCGCCTCCCGGGGATTGACGAGCACAGCCTCCGGCGTCCCCTGCTCGACAATGACGCCGCCATCCATGAAAACGACCTTGTCGGCCACCGCGCGCGCGAAGTCCATCTCATGCGTCACGATCACCATAGTGGTGCGCCTTTCCGCAAGCTCCCTGATGACCTTGAGCACTTCGCCGGTCAGCTCGGGGTCCAGCGCGCTCGTCGGCTCGTCGAAGCAAAGGACGTCGGGCGCGAGCGCAAGCGCCCGCGCGATCGCGACGCGCTGCTGCTGGCCGCCGGAAAGCTGGTGCGGATAACAGTCCAGCTTATCGGACAGCCCCACGCTCTCGAGCGTTCTCCGCGCTTCGGCGCCGAGCCCGTCAAGGATCGCTTTTCTGTCTTTTCTGTAGTCCGGACGCTCGCGGGCAAGCAGCTCCGAGGCCAGGCGCACATTTTTCAGCACGGTGTACTGCGGAAAAAGGTTGAAGCTCTGAAACACCAGTCCAAAATGCAGGCGTTTTTTCCGGATCTCGCTCTCCTTCTGCGTTTTCGGGTCGGCCGCGTCGAAAATGACGCCGCCGTCGACGAGTATCCTGCCCCCGTCCGGTTTCTCCAGAAAATTCAGGCAGCGCAGCAGCGTCGTCTTTCCGCTGCCGGAGGAGCCGATGATCGCCGCCGTCTCCCCCTTGTCCAGAGAAAAACCGATATTCTTCAGGACCTCCAGCGTCCCGAAGCGTTTTTGTAAATTCTGAACCTCGAGCACGGACATTGCGCGTCTCCCCCCTCTACCTGAAATATGACAGCTTCTTTTCGACCCGGCCCAGCAGAAGAGTCAAAAGTCCGCAGGCCGCGAGAAAGAACACCAGCGTATAGAAAAGCGGCCAGATATAGCCCTTCGACCCGTATTCCTGCGCCATCATGATGATCTCTTTATTGGCAATAATATTGGCAAGCGCGGTATCCTTGACCAGTGTCATAATCTCGTTGCCGCTCGGCGGAACGATGCGCTTGACCAGCTGCAGGAACGTGACCTTAAAAAAAACCTGGGTCCTGGTCATACCCAGCACCTGTCCGGCCTCCTTCTGTCCGGCGGGGATGCCCTCGATCCCGCCGCGGAAGATCTCCGAAAAATAACAGGCGTAGTTGATGACAAAAGCGACCAGGGTCGCGTCCACGCGTCCGACTCCCTTTATCCCCCAGATCAGCCCCGGACCGTAGAACACAATGATGATCTGCAGCATGAGCGGCGAGCCGCGAACGATCCAGACAAAGGTCTTGGTCAGCCACGACAGGGGTCTAAAACGGCTCATCGAACCAAAAGAAACGACGAGGCCCAGCGGAAGCCCGAGCAGCAGCGTAATGAAAAATATTTCACCGTTGAGCATAAAGCTCTCGAAAAGGCGCGCGGAAACAAGCGACAAACTCATAAGCAAAAAACTCCCGGCCGCGCACACGGAAAGGGGCAGGGATTTGTTCCCTGTCCCTCGCCGCGTGACGTCATAATCGTTCGGTTCTTATTTGTCGATCTCAGGCGCAAGGCTGAGACCGTATTTTTCGGCGAGCGCGGGCAGCGTGCCGTCGGCAACCAGCTCCCCGATGATGGTGTTGACCCGCTCGGTGACGCTGCTGCCCTTGCGGAAAGCGACGCCGTATTCCTCGGAGGCCAGCTCTCCGCCCTCGAGAAGCTTGAGGTCGGCATAGCTCGTGCCTTCTCCGACCATCGTTTTTGCCAGCGTCCAATCGAGGACGGCGGCGTCAGCCGTGCCGGCCTTGACCTCGAGCAGGCAGTCGGTCTGCTTGGCCATGCCGATATAGACGGCCTGCGCGAGGTTTTCCTCCGGTTCGGAATCCTCGCTGCCGATGAGCTGCATTTCACCCGCCGAGCTGATTTCGGCGACGACCGTTTTGCCGATGAGGTCGGCGGTGGAAGCAACGGCGCTGTCCGCCCTGACTACAACGACCTGCGCGTTCTTGACATAGGGCAGTGAAACGCTCATGGTCTCGCTGCGCTCCGGCGTGATCGTCATACCGTTCCAAATGCAGTCGATGCTCTTGGCGTTGAGCTCGATCTCTTTTGTATCCCAGTTGATCTCAACAAACTCCGGCTCGACGCCGAGCTTTTCACAGACGATTCTGGCAAACTCAGTATCGAAGCCCGTCAGCTCTCCGCTGTCGTCGGTGTAGTTCATCGGCTCATAAACCGTATAACCGATGACCATTTTTCCATTGGCCCTTATGTAGGACAGATCATCATCGGCCGCGGCTTGGCCCGGTCCGGCATTTGCTCCGGCGGAGGGGCCTGTTTCGGCGGGCTTCGCGCTGCAGCCGGCAAGGAGCGTAAAACACAGAGCTGCCGCAAACAGCAGCGCAAGCGCGTTCTTGAATAGCTTCATTTCGATTCCTCCCAAAGTCAGTATCAATTGATTGTCGCGCTGTAATTGTATCACATTAGTTCAATAAAGCAAGTCTTAAATCACAGAAATCCGTACGTTTTTACGCGGGATTGCCCTCATACCCCGCTCATATCTGTCTCAAATCCGCTGTTTTTACATTTTGTTAACCTATTTGCGCGATCTGCTGGTATAATCCTGTTAATCGTGTTACAATTACGCATACATACTCTTGGAAGGGCGTGTCATCATGTCTAAAAGAGCCCTGATCATAGAAGACGACGCAAATATCGCGGAGCTCCTGCGGCTTTACCTCGAAAAAGACGGCTTCGACGTCAGCCGCGCCGCCGACGGCGCGACCGGCGTGCGTATGGCGCTGGGCGACAATCCGGACGTTATCCTGCTCGACATTATGCTTCCCGTGCTGGATGGCTGGCAGGTCTGCCGGAAGATCCGCGAAGCTTCGCGCGTTCCGATCCTTATGCTCACGGCAAAGGGCGAAACCTTCGACAAGGTCAACGGGCTGGATATGGGCGCCGACGATTATATCGTCAAGCCCTTCGAGGTTAAGGAGCTGCTCGCCCGCATCCATGCCGTCATGCGCCGGACAGGACCGGAGGAAAAGCCGGGCGAAAAAAAGCTCAGCTTCGACAGGCTGACGATAAATCTCGATTCCTACGAGCTTGTGGTGGACGGCAAAAAAATTGAGACACCGCCTAAGGAGATGGAGCTTTTGTTCCACCTCGCCTCCTCGCCGAACCGGGTCTACACGCGCAATCAGCTGCTGGACGAGGTCTGGGGCTTCGACTACTTCGGCGATTCCCGCACGGTCGATGTCCATATCAAGCGCCTGCGTGAAAAGCTGGAGGGTGTGTCCGGCCAGTGGACGCTCAAAACTGTCTGGGGCGTCGGATATAAATTCGAGCTGAACGAAAAAACCTGAAACGGGTCGTCAGCCGCTTTCCGCCGCTTAAAGCGGCGGAAAGCGCGAGGGCCCCTTTTCCGCTCTTGTCCGCCGGGTTGAGCGAAAGGAACGGTCATCAACTTGAAAAGCATTTATTTCAAGCACTTCGTTATGACGGCGAAGCTGGTCGTTGTCAGCTTCTTCATACTGGGAACGTCCATCGTCATGCTGGGACGCAACTTTGCCCTGAATCAGAAGCGCGAGGACATCGCCCTCGGCGCGACGGAGATCTCCAGGGCGGCCTCGGCTTTCGTGTCGGAGAACAACGACCTGAACGCCTGGTATCTGAGACTCATCATCAGCTCGCTGGCCGAAAGCACGGGAAACCACATCCTGATCACGGACATCTACGGCGTCATCGTCTCAAGCTCGGATATGGACGTCGTTTCTCCTTATATCGGCAAGCGGATCAACAGCCGCGTCATGGAGCGGCTTTACAAGGACGGGCGCTTCCAGCAGATGACGACGCTCGACAGCATATATAACGAGCGCCCCTATTACATCGTTGCCCTCCCCTTTTTCGCCGGCAGCGGCCATTCGCCCGTGGGCTATGTTTTTGTCGGCTCCGACTGCACGGAGATCGTGGACGCCTGGGCAACGGCCTCCTTGATTTTTGTCATCACGGCGTTCGCCGTCATGACGCTCGCGCTCGCGCTTTCGCTTTACACGTCCAAGCGGCAGGCAGCGCCGCTGCTTGAGATCGCGGCGTCGGCACGGCGCTTCGCGCACGGCGATTTTTCTGCGCGCGTGGCGGACGAGGGGCGCGAGGATGAGATCGGCGAGCTGACCGAATCGTTTAATATAATGGCCGAATCACTCGAAAAATCCGAACAGCTCCGCAGCGAGTTCATCGCAAACCTTTCCCACGAACTGAAAACGCCCATGACCACTATCGCCGGCTTCGCGGACGGCATTCTCGACGGAACGATCCCGAAGGACGAGCAGGACAAATACCTTTCCACCATTTCGAGCGAAACGAAGCGCCTGTCCCGTCTCGTCAGGCAGATGCTCCAGATGAGCCGCATACAGTCCGTCGACACGCCCGCCCTGCTTGCCCGCAGCTTCAACCTTTCCGAGGTCATCATGCGCACGATACTCGCTTTCGAGGGCAAGATTACCCAGCAGGGCCTGGATGTCGACGCGCAGCTGCCCGAGGAGAGCATATTGGTCCGCGGCGACGAGGACTCCATCACGCAGGTGGTCTATAACCTGCTCGACAATGCCGTCAAGTTCTCAGAAAAGGACTCGACGCTTAAAA
>JAISDV010000202.1 GCA_031264545.1 Oscillospiraceae bacterium
TATTTTCCGCTCTGCCGCGCCGATTTTCCTTGAAATAAACCCATTATTCCTGCGAAAAATCGACTTGCATAGCAAAAAATATAGCCCGTCGGCCACGCACGCCGATTTCGTCAAACAAGCCCTAAATTCGCTCGAAGCTGTCGGTGGACTGTGTATTTGTGCCCGGTGATTTAAATAGGAGTTTATTTTGATAGGTAGAGTGTCTAAATCAGAACGGGCTTGTTCCATTGCAAAACCGGCTAAAGCCGATTCTTCCATATCCGTGTTCCCTTTTTCCTTCAAAACCAGACCAAAGCTTCGTTTTGATGGGGGGATGGCGGAATGAAGGAACTGGTTTTAGCCGGTGTTTCCTATTTATAAACGGGCCTGTCGTGCCGGTCACGCCGGTCGGACCTGTGAGACCGGACAACAGCAGTAATATCCCGCATTACAGCGGCAGCACCCGTACTGGACATCGCAGCGTGAACAGCGGTATTTGGAAATCATGTTACTCATATCTTTCCTTTTTGAACTCTACAGTCTGTTTTTCCGCCGCGGTATACGCTTCGGGAAGGGATGCGGAGGCGAGGCGGAGATCTCCGCGGATGAGCCGCCAGTAATGGCCGTTCGGCAGCGGGCTGCCGCTGTCCGCGTCGATGAACAGCGGGGCGCTGTCGTCCGGACGCGCGTAAGCGCGCAGCGCTTCCAGATATTCCGCCAGCCGCTCCGCCGCAAATCCGTTGAGCAACACGCGCCGCCCCGGCGCCGGCTCCAGCTGCGCCTGTTTTCGCTCATAGCAGCCCGCCGTCAGCGCCTGCAGCTCCGCCGGGCGGATATCCGTCTCACGCAGCAGCGTCAGGATTGTGCTGTCCCGCAGGCGCACAAACTCGGGCATGTCCCGCAGCATCATCTTGTTCCTGCGTTTGCGTATCCCCGTCACACCCTCAGGAAACGCCGACGCCGTGCCCCGCGTTAAAGGATTATCCTTCCGCAGGCCCTCCTGCACGAGATAGTCCATAAAGGCGCTCACATCCGTGTACCAGCTGATCAAAACATCCTTCCTGTTGGATATCCGCGCCGACACTGCCCGCTGTATTTCCTTGTCCTCCGCCGTCAGCAGCCGTGTCTCTCCGCCCAACGCCTCCGCCACGTGCCAGAGCAGCTGGGTGCGCCGCCGCACCGCGGATTCCGCCCTGCCGCGCGCCCGCAGCAGGCTCGCATATCGTTCGATCGGTCCCGGTTCCTGCTTATCTTTCATCCTTTGGTCCTCCGTCTCCTTTCAAACTCCGCCGCGCGCAGCGCCCGCCGAATGATGTCCCAGTAGTGCTCCTCTGCCAACATTCCACCGTCTGCGGTTTCAGTGAACAGCAGGGAATCGGCCGTCAGCACGCGCCTCTGCCCGGACCCTCTCGGAAGCATAAGATATTCCTCCAGCAGCCGCTTCGTGTCCTCATTGAGATGCGCATGTCTTCGCGGTCCCGCGCTCAGCCACCCCAGCTCCCAGTTGTAGCAGCCCAAGGCCATGACCCGCAGTTCCTCCGGAAACAGGAAGGTCTCGGTCAGCAGCGCTAAAATCACCCGATCCCGCAGCTGCCGGAATTCCGCCGCCGCCTGCGGCAGCTCTCCGATCCGGCTTCTCCGCAGCGCCTTCGCCTCCGCGTCGATCTGTTTCAGAGCCGGTATGTTCAGAGGAATATCTTCCCGCAGCCCTTTCCCGATCAGGAACATAAAAAAGAGCTTCATAGGCGAACGCCAGTCAGCCAGCGGGGACTGCATCCTGAACGCGATCTGCGCCATATCCTTCTCCGTGACCGTTATGAGCGTTTCCTCGCCCCCCGCCAGCCGCGCCGCGGACCGTACGTACCCGACGTATGTCCGTGCCGTTTTCTTCACCCGTCCCCGCGCAAGCAGCCAGTCGCTAAATTCCTTCATCAAACTGATATCCAACCCGCTTTTCCCCCTTTTTTTACTCTGCGCAATGACCTCCCCTGCCCCGCTGTTTTTTCTCCCCATATCTGTTATATCGGGAGATCATACCCAGAAAGCCCGCAGCGGCGGCGCTCTCTCCGCCTCCTGACGGCGCGGCTGACGGCGTATACCGTTTAAAATTTAAAAAATGACGGACGGCAAAGAGACGGCAAAGAGAAAAAACATCCCCCGGCCGGGGGCCTCCGGCATAAGGGGACGTGGCTGCATACTTTTCTGAAATTGCCTCTATCCGGCTCCGGCAACAGCTTCGGGCCCGTACAGGCTGTCCAGCCTGTGCACCGCGGCGGCCATGCTCTCCGGCGTCGCGTCAGTGTAGACATCCAGTGTCATCTTCACGCTGGCGTGTCCTAACAGCCTGCTCAGCGCCGTGATGTCCGTACCCTTCTCGATGCTCCGTGTAGCAAAGGTGTGTCGCAGGGTATGGAAGCGCACCGGGTCGAGTCCCGCCCGCTTGATCAGCTTCGCGAAGCGGCAGCGCACCGTCCGCGGCTCCGCGAAGCCGTCCTTGCAGGCGATTACGTGCTCGCCGGTCCCGCGCGTCCGGTCCTGTGACGCCAGCGCTCTTCTCAGCGGCTCCGCCATCGGGACGTCCCTGCGGGAATATATACTCTTGGGCGCGCCGAATACAAGCGCCGTTTTGCGCGCCCCGCCCTCTACCGCTATTCTTTGCAGTGTGCGCCTGACATGGATAACACCCGCCTCCAGGTCTATGTCCTCCCATTTCAGGGCACAGATCTCCCCGATACGCAGGCCCGCGTACAGGGCAAGCTGCACCGCAAGCCCGTCCTTATCCTTTGCGGCGGCACGCTCCAGCTTTTCCTGCTCGCGCAGGCGCAGGGCGGCTACCGGGACGAGCTCCTTTCGGGGGAACGCCACGCCGGCGCAGGGGTTGACCGGTATCGCATTTCCGGCTGCAGCCGCCTGCATGATCCGGCTCAACAAGCCCAGGACGTTGCGGATGCTGTTGGCGCTCAGCTCCGTCTCAGAGAGAAAGCGGATATGCGTCCGGATATCCTCCGGCGTGAGGCTTGACAGCGGCCGCGCTCCGAAGGCGGGCAGCAGCCTTGTGCGCAGGAGGCTCGCGTAGAGCGCGAGGGTTGAGGGCTTGAGCGGCTTTGCGGCGGAACAGGACGCCTCCGCCAGCCATGCGCGCGCGAACTCTCCGAAGGTACCCCTGAAGTATTCCGCATCCTGCTTCCCGGCATACAGCTGCCTGAGAGGCAGCAGCTTCGCTTTCACCTCTCCGTATTTACAGCCGTAGACGTAGCCGTAGGCGGGCCTGCCGTTTTTTTTCCTGCCCCGGATATACCGGCCCTCCCAACGGCCATCCTTTCGCTTGTAGATGTTCTCGCCTCTTCTTGCCATGCGCTTTCCTCCTCCTGTTTTTCCCCGGATTTTCTGACGGCGCATCTGACGGCTTAAAAAATACAGCCAGAGCTTTCAGCCGCACAAGTCCGCGCGCTTACAGAGGCTTGGAGACGCTCCCGGTATCCAGCCAATAGAAAATCGGAACATAAAAATGCCAATTTATGTCTATATTGCAAAATGTTTAATTCGTGTGTAGTATGAATAGAATTATGTATTTGTGGGAACCGGCAGCACGGACTGCTCAGCGCCCGTTTTGGGCTGCGTTTTTTTCCCGATATAACAGATATAGGGAAAAAAACGCAAAATAAAACAAAGCTCGTGCTTCGAATGAAACACGGGTCTTTTTCGTTCACCGTATTAAACACTGGGAACCGTGCGGCGTCAACAGGTAATATTACCCAAACGCGGCTAAGGCCGTTCTCTTTTGCGGGGACTCCCGGCAATCGCCGCCCATTTGAACGCCCGGATAAGCCCCGCTTTTAATCAACGGGACTTTCGCCGCTTTGATCCTTTACGGACAGTCTTAACAGCGCGTTTAACTTTTGAATGACAATTTAAAAATATACCGCGATATGCCCTGCAAGATTTCAATTGCAGGGCATGTTTTTTTGCGGCCGGCGAGTGTACGCGATTTTTTGACATACACTAATGACAGGATTTTTTGTGACATTTGCCGGATCGTGTATGAAACTATATTTTTACGCGCATGTGCGCACTATGTGCGCACGCGCTTGGATTTAATGCCGCGGCGCGGGACGCGCCGCATGGCGGTTTTTACAGTTTGCCGCGGGCAAACTGTAAAAACCCGGCTTGGGGATGAGCCGGTACACCGCGCGGCCGGCCGCCCCTCTTTTCCCGTTCCAGGAAAAGGCGTTTTTCGCAGCAGTGCTTTATCGCAGTAAAAGTGCTGGCATGGGAATTGCTTTTTACACTATTGGCGGGTCCGTCCCGGTTATTTCAGAAAAAACAGCCGGCGCGTTATTCCGTCATTTTACAAAATCGTGTCGATTTGAAGGAGGAATACGAGGAATGTGCATGAGCCACAGAGACGCCGTAATCGTCGCTTATGGGCGCTCGGCAATCGCCAAGGCCAGCAAGAAAGGCTTCTTGAGGGACAACAGCCCGGTGGAATACGGCTCGGAGGTCCTGCGGGGAGTCCTGGCCAGGATCCCGCAATGCAAGCCGGAATCCATCGGGGATATCGTTATCGGGTGTGCAAAGCCGGAGGGCGTTCAGGGCATGAATATCGGACGCATTATCGCCCAGCGCGCGCAGCTGCCGGACAGTGTGCCCGGGAAAACAGTGAACCGCTTCTGCGCCTCGGGCCTGGAGGCGATCGCCATCGGCGCGAACGAGATCATGAGCGGCCAAGCGGAGGTGCTGGCAGCGGGCGGCGTAGAGTCGATGACGGCGATCCCCATGGGCGGCGGCGCGGAATACCGCAATCTGTGGCTGGAGAGCAACACGCACGTTTACATGTCTATGGGCCTTACGGCGGAAAACGTGGCCGAGATCTACGGCGTCACCCGGGAGGATATGGAACGGATGGCGGTTGAAAGCAACCGCAAAGCCGGCCGGGCGCAGGACGACGGCCTGTTTGAGAAAGAGATCATTCCGGTGACGGGAACGAATGAGGCCGGCGAGCCGTTTTCCTTCAGGCTGGATCAGGGCGTCCGCAGGACCACAACGATGGAAACGCTGGCCGGCCTCAAGCCGTCCTTCAAGGAAGACGGCAGGGTGACGGCGGCAACGGCTTCGCAGGTCAGCGACGGCGCGGCATTCGTCGTCATGATGTCCGCCGACAAGGCCGCTGAGCTGAACGTTCGACCCATTGCCAGATTTGTCGCATACGCGGTCGCGGGTGTACCGGCCGACCAGATGGGGCTTGGACCGATCCGCGCAATCCCCCAGGTGATGGCACGGTCCGGCCTCACGATCGCGGACATGGACGTCATCGAGCTCAATGAGGCGTTTGCCGCGCAGGCCATCCCCTGCATACAGGCGCTGGGCCTCGATCCCGAAAAGGTGAATCCGCGGGGCGGCGCGCTTGCGCTGGGACATCCGCTGGGCGCGACGGGCGGGATTCTCACCTGCAAGGCGCTGTCCTATCTGCAGGATACCGGCGGGAAATACGCGCTGATCGCGATGTGCATCGGCGGCGGTATGGGCGCTGCGGGCATTATCCAGGCAATATAAGGGAAGGAGCTGATGTGATGAAAAAACCTATCGTCCTGAGTGACCGAAAGGTCGTTTGCAGCAACGCGGAGGCCGCCCTGCTGGAGCTGGGCGACGGAATCGCCTGCGTACAGTTTCTCTCCAAGGGCAACAGCATTACCCCTTCGGTCCGCGAATTCCTGCTGGAGCTTGTGAGCGATGACCTGAAGGGCTTCGACGGACTTGTCATCGGCACGCAGGGGAAAAATTTTTCGGTCGGCGCGAACCTGACGACCATGAAGGAAGGGATCGACAACAAGGATTTCGCCGCGTTTGAAAAGCGGGTGCGCGCCTTCCAGCAAATGACGATGGCAATCAAATACAGCAAAAAGCCCATCGTCGCAGCCCCGTACGGAATGACGCTCGGCGGCGGCCTGGAGGTCGTGCTGCACACGTCCGCGCGCGCCGCGCTGAACAAAAGTTTTATGGGGCTGGTCGAGGTCGGCGTCGGCCTGATCCCCGGCGGCGGCGGAACCAAGGAATCGGCGCTGCTGGTGGGAAATGCCGCGCCGGACAAGCGGGAGGAGATCATGAAAGCGGTTTTCCGCAAGCTCCTGACGCGCACGGTGACTAAGAGCGCCGAGGACGCGCTGGAAAAACGGTACCTCGAACCCGGCGACCTGATCGTGACCGCGCGGGAGCCGCTGATCGCGTGGGCCAAAACACTGTGCCTGGAGCTGCTGGAGGCCGGCTACGTGCCCGGTGAGGCGGCAAGCGTGACGCTGCCGGGAAAAACGGGATACGACACGCTTTGCGCGTATGCCGGGGAGCTGCTGGAGGCAGGCGAAATCACGCCCTACGACGTGGAGATCGGCAGGAAGCTCGCGCGCGTGCTCACCGGCGGTGAAACGGCGGACGAGGCCGCCTGCACAGAGCGGCAGCTGCTGGATCTGGAGTGCCTGGGCTTCCTCGAGTTGGTCCAGACGCCCGGAACCTATGAGCGGATCAGTCATTTTCTTCAAACGAACACGCTGCTGCGCAAGTAGTTTTATAGAAGGGAGATATACCCATGCTTCTGGAACGCTTGTTTACGCCGCTGACGATCAACGGGCTGACCCTCCGAAACCGGGCGGTGATGCCGGCGATCCACCATCTGTATACGCCGGACGGCGCCGCGACCGAAAGATTCAACGACTATTATTACCGCCGCGCGGAGGGCGGCGCCGGCCTGCTTATCGTCGGCGGCTGCAGCTTTGACGACTACGGAAAGACCAAAGACATGATGAGCCTGCAGACGGACGCGTATATACCCGGCTGGCGCGCGTTCACCGACGGCATTCATAAAAGAAACGCGAAGGTGGCGGTCCAGCTCTACCACGCCGGCCGCTATGCAAAAGAAAAGAACCTGGCGGGAAAGAAGGCGCTGTCCGCCTCGGCGGTCTATGCCTCTTACACGCGCGAAACGCCGAGGGCAATGACAAAGGACGAGATCCGGCGGACAATCGCGCTGTGTGCGCAGGCGGCAGTCCGGGCAGGGACGGCGGGCTTCGACGCCGTTGAGCTCAGCGCCTCGGCCGGATATCTGATCTGCCAATTCCTCTCACCGATAACCAATCTGCGGGAGGATGAATACGGCGGTTCATGGGAGAATCGCTGCCGCTTCGCGGTGGAGCTGATTGCCGCGGTGCGCGGTGCGGTGGGCCCGGATTATCCCTTGTTCATGCGTATTGCCGGCAACGACTTCGTGCCGGGCAGCAACACGAACGAGGACGCGGTCCGCTTTGCCGGGGTGATCGCGCAGGCGGGAATCGACATGATCGACGTCACCGGCGGCTGGCACGAGTCCCGCATCCCTCAGATCACCGGCGACCTGCCCCGCGGCGGATACGTCTATCTGGCGGAAGCCGTCCGCGGGGCGGTGTCCGTGCCGGTCATGGCCAGCAACCGCATCAACGATCCCCTGCTCGCCGAGCAGATCCTCGCCCAGGGCAGCGCGGACCTCATCGCCCTTGGGCGGCCGCTTATCGCGGACCCGGACTGGGTCAAAAAAGCGGCCGAAGGCCGGCCGGAAGAAATCCGTCCCTGTATGGCCTGCAATCAGGGCTGCCTGGCCAAAACCTTTTTCGGAAAGCCCGTCGAGTGTCTCGTCAACGGCGAGGCCGGCCGGGAATACCGCTTGCGGGACCTGACCGGAACCGGGCCCAAACGCATTCTGGTCGTCGGGGCGGGGCCGGCCGGCTGCACCTTCGCCGCCGAGGCTGCGGAACGCGGCCATCAGGTCACGCTCTGGGAGAAGAGCCGGCGAATCGGCGGGCAGCTTGAGATCGTCGCCGCTCCGCCGGGCAAGGACGAATTCACAAGGCTCGCCGACTATTACCGCGTCATTCTGGAAAGCCGCGGCGTGCGGCCGGAGCTGGGCAAGGAAGCGCGCGCGGAGGATATTCTCGTCTCCGGCTTCGACGCGGTCGTTCTGGCGACCGGCTCCAGCCCCCGCGCCCTTCCGCTGCCGGAGCAGAATGACGGCAGCGTCCCGGTCGTCAGCGCCTGGCATGTGCTGGAGCGGCGGGTCATCCCCGGAAAGAACGTCGTGATCGTGGGCGGCGGCTCGGTGGGCTGCGAAACCGCCCAATATCTGGCCCATCAGGGCTCGATCTCGCCGGAGCAGCTCTATTTTCTGATGCTGAACAAGGCTGAAGACCCCGAAAAAATCGCACAGCTGCTGTACAGCACCAATTATACGCTCTCGCTGCTGGAGATCACCGACCGCATGGGCGCAAATTTTGAGGCCGGCACCGCCTGGCCCGTCTTCGCGGACCTGAAGCGCTTCGGCGTCCGACAGCTGACCTCCGCGTCCGTCCACGGTATCGAAAACAAGACGCTCATCGTGCGGCAGCAGCTGCCGGAGGGAGAGTTCACGCACCGCATCCCCTGCGACACGCTCGTCGCCGCGGTGGGCTCCCGGCCGGAAAACGGCCTGTATGCGGCGCTGGCGGGTAAAATCCGGCTGCTTCACGTTATCGGCGACGCCAAACAGGCCGGCAAGATTTCGGATGCGGTGACAGCCGCGGTCGACCTCGCGGCAACAATATAAAATCTACAGGAAGAAAGGCGGAGAAAATCATGGACATTAAAAATGTGACAGTCGTCGGCGCGGGCGTGATGGGCAAACAAATCTCCCTGCTTGCGGCCATCAACGGGTACGAGGTCGCGCTCAACGACGTGT
>JAISDV010000165.1 GCA_031264545.1 Oscillospiraceae bacterium
GCGCTGCTGGGCGAAAACGGCGCGGGAAAATCGACTCTTATGAGTATGCTTTTCGGCCTGTATGAGCCGGACGAGGGCGAGATACTGGTAAGGGGGCAGCGGGTTCGGATAAGCTCTCCGGCGCAGGCGACCCGGCTCAATATCGGCATGGTGCATCAGCATTTCAAGCTGGTGGAAAACTACACGATTACTGAGAACATTGTCCTCGGCCAGGAGCCGAAATCGCGCTTTTTAGGACTGCTGCCCGCCGTCGACCTGAAAGGCGCCGGCCGGAAAATCGCGGCGCTTTCAAAGCGCTACGGGCTGGAGGTCGATCCGGCCCAGAAAATCGAGGACCTCAACGTCTCTACGCGCCAGCGTGTGGAAATCCTGAAAATGCTCTACAGAGAGGCCGAAATCCTCATTTTCGATGAACCGACGGCCGTTCTCACCCCGCAGGAGATCACGTTTCTGCTCAATATCATCCGGGAGCTCCGCCGTTCGGGCAAGACCGTCATCCTCATCACGCATAAGCTCGAGGAGATTAAGAAGGCAGCCGACCGCTGCGCGATACTCAACAGAGGAAAACTCGTCGGGATTCTGGATGTGGCTTCAAGCTCCGCCAGAGACATGGCGAGCATGATGGTCGGACGGGAGGTCAGCTTTTCAGTCGAAAAACCGCCGGCGGAATTCGGTGAAACGCTGCTCGAGGTCAAGGGGCTTTCGCTGAAAAATCAAGATGGGCTTTTCGTCGTCAAAAATGTGTCTTTTTCGGTCCGAAAAGGGGAAATTTTTGCGGTCGCGGGCGTTTCCGGCAATGGGCAGACCGAGCTGGCCGACGCTATCACGGGGCAGCTCCCAGCCTCCGGCGGGGCGGTTCTGCTCGGCGGCAGGGATATCACGGCGATGAATGTGCGTGAGCGGACCTTGGCGGGGCTCTCCTACATCCCGGAGGACAGGCAGGAGGTCGGGCTGGTGCTCGATTTCGATCTGGCAGAAAACCTGGCCCTGAAGCAATATTTCAGAGCGCCTTTCTGCAAAAAAGGCGTTCTGCAGAGCGCGGCCTTTGCGGAAAACGGCGAAAAACTGATCAGCGAATATGACATCAGGAGCGGCCAGGGGATCGGGACCCCGGTGCGCGCCATGTCTGGGGGCAATCAGCAGAAAACGATCATCGCGCGGGAGATCGCACTCGGCTCAGAGCTGATGATTTTTGTCCAGCCAACGCGCGGTCTGGACATCGGCGCGATTGAGAACATACACAGGCAGATGCTCGCCCAGCGAGACGCGGGAAAGGCCATACTCCTCATTTCACTGGAGCTGGACGAGATTATCGGCCTTGCCGACACCATCGGCGTTATGTACAACGGCGAAATGCTGAACATTGCGCCCGCCGATACGCTGACGGCCAATCAGGTGGGCGAATACATGATGGGGGTGAAAGCGGTATGAGCGGAAAACGGCCGGCCTCGCACAGCCTCCTGACTCGCGGCTTCATCAGTCTTATCGGAGAAGAAAAGCGGCAGTCGGTGACGATCCCGCTTTTCGCGATCCTGCTCAGCCTGCTTGCGGGCGCGATCGTGATCCTGTTTTTCGGGAAGAACCCCTTTACGGCGGCTGTCAGCTTTCTTCAGGGCAGCGGGATACTGCCAAAGGCGGGCTATGCTGCAAAAAAGAGTATGCTGACGGATCTTATGAGCATGATAAACGCGCTCACACCCATGATCTTCGCGGCGCTGGCCGTGGCCGTCGCGCTTAAAACGGGTCTCTTTAATATCGGGATCTCGGGCCAGATGCTGGCCGCGGGCTTTATTGCCACGATAACGGCCGGCTATTCGGCGCTGCCGGCTTATATCGCCATGCCGCTGGTGCTTATTATCGGGCTCGTCTGCGGCGGCGCCGTGGGCGCTTTTATGGGCTGGCTCAAGCATCGCTTCAATATTAATGAGGTCGTCGCCTCGATCATGCTCAACTACATCTTCCAGTACATCGTCAGCTTCTTTATCAACTCATATTATGTAAACTCAATATCGCGGCAATCCCAGCCTGTCGCCGCGGCCTCACGGCTGACACTCGTGGATGTTCCCGCTTTCGGGCTGAAAATGGATATACCGCTTGGCTTTATCCTCACGATACCCGCCGCTCTGCTGGCGCTCTTCCTTCTGAACCGTACGCGTCTCGGCTATGAGCTGAGGGTCGTCGGCCTGAACAAGCGGGCGGCGAAATACGCGGGCGTCAACGTCGGCAAAAGCGTCGTCACCGCGATGGCGATTTCCGGCGCGCTTGCCGGGCTCGCGGGCGTCACGCTCTATCTCGGCTATTATAACAGTATCCAGCCGCGCGTGCTCAGTTCCGTCGGCTTCGATTCCATCGCTGTCTGCCTGCTTGGAAACGCGCATCCGGCAGGTATTTTGTTTTCTTCGCTTCTCATCACGATCATTTCAAAGGGCGGAAACTACATGAGCGCGGTTATGGGCGTTCCCCAGGAAATCGCGGAGGTCATAACCGGCTTGATCCTGCTGTTTTCCGCCTGCGGAGCTTATATCCGATTCCGGGCCGCACAGGCCAGGGAGACGCCGGCGGACAGCATATCGCGGCGGCGGGACGGAGCGCATGAAAGGAGGCAGACCGAATGAACGCGATCATTATCGACGGACTGGCCTTTGCCCTGCCGCTTTTCATCATCGCCATCGGCGGGATCTACAGTGAGCGCAGCGGCATAACCAATCTCGCGCTCGAGGGCTTTCTGGGCTTCGGCGCCTTTTTCGGAGCGGCGGCGGTTATGGCTTTTACCGGCGGGAATACATCGGGGCTGGAGACGCCGATGTTCTTCGCGGCCTGAGTGTTTTCGGTCATCGGCGGCGCGCTCTTTGCGATGCTGCACGCGCTTCTGTGCGTGAAATTCAAGGCG
>JAISDV010000199.1 GCA_031264545.1 Oscillospiraceae bacterium
ACGGCCTCATCGTAGTATTTCCGCAGATCGAACAAGTTATCAAAGCGGCGGCTGATCCCCGCGTAAATATTATTCCGCTCGAAAAAAACGCCTAATTGGCCTAAGTGCCTTTCCGCGCTGAGGTCCGGATCATCCGCACTGATAATCATCACAATATACCCGGCATATACGGCGTATTTAAATTCCGGATTCATTTTTTTTAATTCATCTCTGAATGCCTCAGGCCCTCTGTTTTTGGCCGGACATTTGCTGACATCCGCAACGGCTGCAAAAAGATTTGTCTTCAGCCCCTCGTATAGATTGGCTAAGTGATCGGAATAAATCACCTTGTCGTCTGTATCGCCGTCCAGCAATTTGCATATCAGGGTTTCGTGATAAAGGATTCCATACTGCCGGTAAAACGCACTCGTACGGATTTCCCCGGACAGCTTTTCACAGAAAACCTCAAAAGCCGCCGGGTCATCCTCCTCCAACGGCGTACACGCCACCATCACCAAATCGGCGACGGTGCTGCTGTCACTATTGAAAACTCTCCCGTAAAGCCTGTCATACGGAAGCTTATCGCTCCTGAGCAGCGCGATTGTTTTCGCGCTTGCGACGGTATCCACAAAACATTCGTTCTTGAAAAATGCGATCGTTTCATCGCTGAAGACCCCTGTCTCAACGAGTTCATTCCACAGGGGGTCGTCGGTAACGATGTTTTCGGTGCAGGCCAGCAGCTTATATTCCATATCGAACAGCACCACGGGGTTCCCTGTAATTTGATACGCCGCATTAAGAAGATACTGTAAACCATGCCCGTTTTCAAGAGACCGGATCTGCTCGTTCCGGCTGGCAGACTTCATCATAGACCGTCCTTTCATTTGCTTCCGTTTCCCATTTCCTGAACATCGTTATGATCTCACGCAGGTGTTGATTTATCGGCGGGATGTGCGGCGGGAATTTATGTTTGACCTGCCATTGAAAATAACAGAGCATGCCGCCCGCAAAAAAATTGGATAACACGATTTGTCCGGGGTGCGTTTTTCCGCTGTCGATGATACCCGTTATATTGAAAACGGACAGCACGAACCCACGCAATATCTCTGCCGTTTCATTGTCCGCGTCGCAAACCAGATTTTGAATCACGGCCTTGTTCCGATAGATAAAATCGTTGAGCGCTGCGTCATCCGTGTGAACACCGTCCGGCTTAAAATTTATGAGCCAGTTTTTGAGAAAATCATATTTATCGTCAAAACGTGCGTAGAAGGTAGCCCGGCTGACCTGCGCCGTTTCGCATATATCCCACACCGTGATCTTTCTGAAATTATGGCGTGCCAGCAGGGCCGACATGGCCGCGTTTAATACCTTGGCCGTTTTTACAATTCTCAGATCGCTTTTTCCTGTATTGGCCGCCATGTATACCACCCCCTGTCGCCGCCGCTGATTATCCGCCCTCTAACCATTACATTTATTAAATATAATTTACCGGATGTTATCGTTATTTTTTCATAATATGTATCGAATGGGCTGATTTTTGCTCCGAATATTTTGGCTGGCAACCCGGGCCTTACACCAAGACCGGATATTGGCGCTGTCATAATTTCTCGGCCGCAAATATTTTTGTGCCGTCAGCCGTGCCGTCTGGGGTTTGCGGACCGCGGGAAGCAAGCGCCAAGGGGCTGTCCCTAATTCAACTGATCGCTGTTGCTTTGGGCTTTGGTTTGCCGGCGTCCGTGCCGTTTCACTTGCGTACTGCGGGATGTGAAGTCATCGGAAAGCACGCTGATATTTCCGTCGAGCTCCAGTACGGCCAAATCGACGTCGTCGACAGACCGGACGCCGTGTTCGCGCAGCGCCTCCTCCAGCTCATCCATACTGATTTTGGCCTTGCGCAGATTTTCTTTGTCGATTTCACCATGATAAATCAGCATGACCGCCTGTCCCTGAACAAGGCCCGACAGCTTAGGGAAACGATAGGTCAGATATTTCAGGACGAAATTCAGCACAAACAGCGTTCCCGCCGCGCACAGGCCGCCAAGCAGCGAGGTGTCCGGACCGACCATCGCGTTTTGGACAGCGTTGCTGATAAGAAGCACGAACACTAAATCTATCACGGAGAGCTGGGCGATCTCCTTTTTCCCGAACAGGCGCAGGGCGGCCACGATGAAGATATACACGCAGGCCGAGCTTCCGGCAATGATGAAATAACGCATGTGAATATTCTCCCTCTGTACCATAAATAAGAACCTGTATACACAGCGCGAAACACTGTCTAAGCGGTCATTGTCCTTCAGGGTAATCAGGTTATCATACAGGCAGATAACGCCGCCTGACCCGCGCCGGATGCGCTTGATTTTATCCGGCACGCCGAACGCCTAAATATCCCCCTTATCCGGGTCGGCGTGTTTCTTGATTTTTAATGGATACAGCGTCCTGTTATCTTCAATGAGCAAATCAATTTGGGGGGTTTGGCCGCCCGTTTGACGAAGTTGTTGTGATAGGGCTGCAGGAGATGGACAATGCCGCCGGTCATTAAAATGGACAGCCACCGCTCGGCGGTGGGCTGACAATGCGCGCGGCCTGGGCAGCAAGCGCGGCGATATGTATGAGGTGCGGGTCGCATGTTATTGCCGAGAAGGGTATCAGAACAGCAGGCAGCCGGTTCTATAATCCCGGATATAGATATCCGACAGGGCGATCATTTCCCCGATGGTGTCCTCAGCGGAGGGATCATATACGCCGACGATGGGAAAGCCCGCCTTTTTCGCGGTTTTCGCGGCGTAGAGCGCATCCTCAAACACGAAGGTCTCCGCCCTTGGCGTGCCCAAATGCGCGAGCGCCTTTTCAAAAATCAGCGGCTTCTCCTTCCCTGTGAGCAGGGTGACACAACTGAATACTGCGGAAAAGTAATCCAGCAGGCCGAGTCTGCCCAGGACCAGCTCGACAAGTGACTGGTCCGTCGCCGACGCGACGCACATTTTCACACCCTTTTCCCTGAGCCGGTCGAGCAGCAGCGTCACGTCCGCCTTGGTCGGCACCGTGTTCCTGTAATAGGGCTCGACCAGACGGCCGATGCCGGCCGAAACCTCCTCAAGCGTCCTGTCAAGCCCGTATTCCTTTCTTAAATACGCGATCATCTGGACACCGGTCAAATGCCTGATATCCTTCTCCAGACCCTCTCTCGGATTGATGCCGCAGGAAATCAGGTATTGTCCTGCCATATCTATCCAGATATGCATAGAATCCGTCAGGGTGCCGTCCATGTCAAAAATAGCGCCGGAAATTTTCATTATGTGTCCTTTGCAGTCTGTTTATATATTTTCGCGCGCAATGAATGCGGGATCAAACGCTCGCGCCCGCCACATGACCAGCAGCGCGCCGTCTCTTACGGAGACGGAAGCAGGCCGGCCGGAAAAGGCGTTGCTTACGCCGAGCGGATAAGCGCCGGTCAGCGTATAGCCGCTCAGCGGATATTTCAGCCCGTCGAGGCAAACCCCTTTCGCCGTACCGCCGCAGGCAAAAATGGAAACCGTCCCCGAATCGGCGGCGGCGAAAGCGAGCCGGGCGTTTCTGATGACGGTGCAGATGAAGCCGCGGCCGATCAGAAAGCCCTGAGCGCCGCGCTCGGCAATGAAGGCCAGTGTCTGCAGGTTGGCCTGCTCGTGATCGAGCCGGCCGCCGAGGCCGCCGTAGAGCAGCAGGCGCTCCGCCCCGCGCGCGAGCGCCTCGCGCACGGCAAGGAGCATATCCGTGTCGTCCTTTTCCGGGCTGTGACGGACCACGTTCGGCCCCGGCGGGATTCTGCCGAGCGAATCAAAATCGCCGACGATGAGGTCGGGCGAAATTCGCGCTTTCCGCAGGTATTCAAGTCCGGCGTCCGCCGCTATCACGAAAGCGTCCGCAGGCAGAAAAACCTCCGCGCCATCCGTTTCACCCGCGCCGAAGATACAGCAAATTTTGCTCATTTCAACAGAAGCGCCTCCGTCTGCCGCAGCTGTTCGGGCGTATTGACGCCGATAAGCTCCGCGCCAAGCTCACGGAAGCAGAGACCGACGCCGAGTCCTTGCCTTTTCAGCAGAAGCGGCGCGTCCGTCAGGTAATACTCGCCCTGGGAATTGTCGTTTTTCAGCGCGTTAAGGACGCACCGCAGCGCCGCGGCATCAAAAACATAGACGCCGCTGTTCAGCTCCCGGATCTTTTTCTGTTCGGGACTCGCGTCCCTGTCCTCGATTATGCCGAAAAATGCGCCGGTTTCGTCCCGCAGTATACGGCCATAGGGCAAATCCATCCCGCTTGTGCCGGTCAGCATCGTACAGGCGTTATCCGAAGCGCCGTGCGCCGCGATCAGCGCGAGATAGGTTTCGCGCCGTATCAGGGGCATATCACCGCAGCAGACCAATAATGCGCCGTCATAGTCCCCAAGAGCGGAAAACGCGGCCATGACCGCATGTCCGGTTCCAAGCTGCGCGCGCTGCTCGGCAAAGCGGTATCCCGGAAAGGCGCCGATCACCGCTTCTTTTTGATAGCCGACAACGATCACGCAGTCCTCCGCCGGAATAAAATCCAGTGTTGAAAGGACGTATGCCAGCAGCGGCCTTCCGGCTGCAAGGCGCATAACCTTGGGAAGCGCGCTTCCGGCGCTCCGGAGTCTTGTCCCTTTCCCGGCCGCAAGGATCACCGCCTTGAGATTTTGTTTATTCATACTGGCCTCCGAGACCGGCTCCATCCGCGTACCTGCCGGGTTTATACATAGGTTTCCCGCAAGGGCAGAACCGTTATACGGTTTTTCGCGATATACTGCAGGACTCCGGGCATGAAGCCTTCGGCATTGCCGTTCGCCGTTATCAGTACAGACAGGTATGCCGGAGCATCCTGAAGCCTGGAGGTCAGCGCGGCCGCGTATTGGGTATCCGGGGAAATCTCGACGGACGGCGTGAAATAGGCATAGCCGTTCGCTTCGGCGTAGTCTCCGGCGTTTCGGGTAAGCGGCTCGGCTGAGCAGAACAGGGTCGGCCGCAGCTGCGCCGCCTCAAAAATCAGCCCGGCTGCGGCCTTGCATTCGCTCTCCGGCGCACGCTCGCAGTAAATGCCTACGCTGTGCCCGGAGCCGGCGAGTCTTCTGACGGTGTCCGGCGCTGCGGCGGTCTCATCCGCCGTCAGGAAAAAACAGGCTTTCATGTTATAGCCGTCCAGGCTGTCGAGCAGCGTGTCTCCCGGCAGGCCGACGAAGCAGAGCGAAACGCTGCCTCCCGGTGTTTGCGGGTTTTTCGCCTGCCCGCCGTCGGAGGACGCGGGAGGCGCTGTATCGGTTTGGCCGAAATACGCGTTATAACGCGTTTTCATCAGGTTACCGGCAGCTTCGAGGAACCGGGCGTCAGACAGCATCTCGCCGCCGTTCTTGATGCGTATAATGTCGCCGTATCCAATGCCGCCGATGGTTGTGCAGTAAAGACCAAAATGGTCACACATCCAGGCTACGGGCACATAGACCTGGCCGTTTCTCAGAGTCGCTGAGGCGGAATAATAATTTTCGTAGCTGTCGTAGCACGTGCCGGCCGACAGATCAAAGAAAATCTGTTTTGCCGCGGTATGGAGGACAATGATAGTCTTCGTCTCAAGCTGGCTCATATTGATCCCAAAAGCGGAAAACGCCCCTGCCGGGGCATAAGCCAGCCCGCCGACATAGGCGATCATGGAGCTAAGCTCCAGGAGCGTGTCGTTCGTCGCGGTAAAGCAGATACCGGAGCTGTCGGCCCGCGCGGGCAGCGTGACCGGAAAGACCAGAAGAACGGCCAGAACAGCCGATATGATCCTGCGTTTCATGATATCCCTCCCCCGGCGCCGGCAGGTCAGTAAAAGCCGAAAGCTTGTCATAAGCGCTGTTGACATTCTAGCACAAGTTCC
>JAISDV010000209.1 GCA_031264545.1 Oscillospiraceae bacterium
GAAACCATACGACCGTCCGCGAGCGCCCCTGTGGAGGCCACTCCCGGGGAGGGTACGCTTTACACTTTTGAACCGCAGGCCGTCGACAGCACCAGGCCGGAGCTTCTGATCTCCCAGACGGCGATACAACTCGACGGACAGACCGTCGAAGCCTACAGTTTCTCCGATCCGGTCGATTTCGGTTTTCCGGAGGATTATACCGGCGTCGAGGGCATCGTGACCTTCCGAGGCAATAATTTCCGCAGCGGCGGAGCCTACGGTACGGCGAACATCGTCGAAAAGCGCTTTCTGCCAGACCCCTGGACGGTACAGACCGCTTCGCTTCAAGCGCCGGACGGCAATGTCTGGACAGGCAGCGGCTGGGTCGGCCAGCCGCTGATGATGACCTGGCCTAAGGAAGTCCGCGGGCATATGAATATGTACGACTGGGCGAGGACCGCCGATACGCTCACCGAGGTGATTTACGCCACGATGGACGGCTATGTTTACTTTCTCGACCTCGAAACCGGAGAGAAGACCCGCGACAGCCTTTTCCTCGGCTATACCTTCAAGGGTGCGGGCGCGCTTGATCCGAGAGGCTACCCCATTATGTATCTCGGCTCGGGCTATAACAGTGCCAAGGGCACCTCGCGCGTGTTTATCATCAATCTGCTGGACTGCTCCGTCATGTATGAATTCGGCGCGGCGGACCCCTTCTCCCTGCGCGGCACGCTGTCGTTTTTCGACGGCAGCGCTCTGGTCGACGCTGAGACGGACAGGCTCATCTATCCCGGCGAAAACGGCATCCTCTACATTATGAAGCTCAACACCCGGTATGACAAGACGGCGGGAACGCTTTCCATCGCCCCCTCCGAGCTCGTCAGATGGCGCTATAATGGAACGCGCACAACGCAGAACACATATTGGCTGGGCATGGAGGACAGCGCGATCATTTGGCGCGGACGTATCATCATGTCCGACAACGGCGGAAACCTGATGTGCCTCAACCTGAATACTCTGACGCTCGATTGGGTGCAGAACGTTCTGGACGACACCAACTGCACGCCGGTTCTCGAGCTTGAGGACGGACACCCCTATGTCTACACGAGCACCTCTTTTCACGGCGGCTGGCGCGCGCCGACGGGCGGCACGGCCGCGATCCCAATATGGAAGATCGACGCTCTGACCGGCGAGATCGTCTGGCAGAAGGATTATGCCTGCTATACCGAGGACGGTGTTTCCGGCGGAACACAGGGTACGTTGGCCCTTGGCAGGAACAAGCTCTCCGACCTGATTTTTGTGCCCGTCGCGCGCACGCCCGAGCGAAGCACGGGCATCCTGGCCGCCCTGAATAAAAAAACGGGCGAGGTCGTCTGGGAGATCCAGACCCAGGTCTACAGCTGGAGCAGTCCGGTCGCGGTGTATGACGAGGACGGCAACGGTTATCTCGTTTACTGCACGGCCGGCGGTTATATGTACCTGATCGAGGGGCTGACAGGCAAGCTGCTGGATTCGCTCAATGTCGGCGGTAATGTCGAGGCCTCCCCGGCGGTTTATAACGACACGGTCGTCGTCGGCACACGAAACCAGTTGATCTGGGGCGTCAAGCTGACCTGACCGCTTCCGCCGCCCTGTAAAAAGCTTGCAAAACGTTCGCCGTCCGGAAAAGCCGGACGGCGAATTTACTGAACAGCGAATTGTCGCCTTGTCGATGATTTTACTAAAAACATCTTGCATTCGACTCCCTTCTGTGGTAGCATAATTAGGCGCCGTAGCTGGCGCGCATATATCCGGGTGTGGCGCAGTTTGGTAGCGCGCTTGAATGGGGTTCAAGAGGCCGCAGGTTCGACTCCTGTCACTCGGACCATGCGGAGTGTCCTTGTGGGATTTAAGAAAATCTCATAAGGGCATTTCGTTTTAACTGGCCCTTTGTGACGGGGAGTAGCTTATGACTACGCCTTTTCTCGTTTCCATGAAAATATCAATGTCGGGTATCTTGTCCCAAGCCGGCACATCGAACACGCCGATGCAGTTGTAGTGTATCGTGACCTCCTGCGTTTTCTCGCCGTTGACCTTTTCGGCGTGGTATACGTCGATATGCGCTATAAGCTCGGTCAACATGCGCTGGGATAGCTCCTGCACGCCTGTGTACTTGCGGACAAGCGCTAAAAACGTATCGGTGGTCACTAACCGCCCGTTCTCGTTTCTCAGGTCTTTGCGGAGCGTTTTAAGCTTCCCGGTTATTTCGCCCTGCTCTATCTCGTACCTCTTAGACATTTTGGAAAACCGCTCGTCCGTGATTTTCCCGGCTACGTTGTCCTCGTAAATCCGCTCAAACAAGGTATCGAGCTCCCTGTCCCGCGCCAGCAATCCGTCAAGCTCCCGTTGCTTTCGCGCCCTGTCCGTTTCAGCCGTTTTCATGGAGTGGCCTAAAATAGCCTTTAGAAAATCGTCCTCGTACTGCTCGGCAAAACTGGTAAGGCGGCGAATGGACTGTATCACGACCTCCGCTATAAAATCCTCCCTGATGTAATGGGTAGCGGTACAGCCGCGCGAGTTATTGTTATTGCGGCAGTTGAAATACTTGATTTCATGGTTGCCCTGATTGAAGTGATAGCCAAGCGTAGCGCCGCAATCGGCACATTTGAGTAAACCGGAAAATATGCTCTTTTGCGCTTGTTCCTTTGGACGCCTTTTGCGGGTGCCGCGCATTTGCTGTACCCGCTCCCATGTCGCCCGGTCGATCACCGGCTCATGGACGTTCAGGAATATCGCCCGGTTTTCCTCGTCATTTTCAATGCGTTTTTTGTTCTTGTATGACTTGGAATAGGTTTTGAAGTTGATAATATCGCCGCAATACTCCTGCAAGGCCAGTATTTTATATATTGTCGAGTGCCGCCAGTCTGTGGGAAACTCCGCTGTTTTCTTCCCGCCCCGGCCTATACCCTTGCTCTGCCAGTAACAGGTCGGCGTCAGAACGCCGTCCTTTTGTAAGGCTCTGGCAATCTCGGCTATCCCGTTGCCGCCGAGCGTCATATCATAAATCCTGCGCACACTGACGGCGGCGTCCTCGTCCACTACCCAGCGTTTGGGGTTTTCCGGGTCTTTCATATACCCATACGGCGGCGGCGATAGCGGTTCCCCGGAGCCGCCTTTGACCTTGTTGCTGATTCGACGTTTTTTGGAGATGTCCTTTGCGTACCACTCATTCATAATATTACGGAATGGGGCAAGCTCGTCCTCTCCCTCCGCCGTGTCCACGCCATCAGAAACGGAAATAAAGCGGACATCATGCTCCGGGAAAAA
>JAISDV010000113.1 GCA_031264545.1 Oscillospiraceae bacterium
TGCGGCTGACTTTTTTAGCGCGAAGCAATAGCGTTTCCAAGCGCCTGTCTATGTTTTTGTTCTTATTTTTCTTCTTCGCGGCTTCCAATTCCGCCACTTGCTCCTCGCTAAACTGATAGGCTCTCGCCATTGCTTTTTCCCTCGCTTCCTATGCCCCTTATTATATCATATCTTTAATATTATAACATGTGTCTTATTTGAGGATTAGTATGACACCCTATCCAGTTTCGCACATAGATTAAGCCTCGCATGTACATATACCGCATGGCATGTTTCTCTACACATATCCTGGCCACTTGATTTCGCTCGCCTGTCTGTCGTTCCCGCATCCTCTATCACCCTTGCCCACTATACCACGAAAAGCCTGCTATCACAAGCTTTTCGACAATCTGCCCCCGGTCCCGGGGGATCGCTTCCGGTGTTAATCAGCCGTACGCTTATCGGCGTCTGCGGCCGCGCCGTTCCCGCAAAAGAGCTGCTTGCCGATCTGGTTGACGCCTGTGGCGGCCAGGCCGGAAACGATGCCGACGGCTGCGCCTGTGAACGGGTCGGCCGCCGGGAACCCCGCCATTCCGGCGAAAAAGGCGAGCACGCCGAGAAGCCCGCCCATGACGCCGCAGATCACCGGGAGCCACCTGTTGTCAAGCGGGGTGGCCTTAATGCTGAGAGCGATCAGATAACAGATAACGGTTATCGCCATGACCGGCGCAAAACCAAGGACCATTCAACCATCTCCCTTCCGCGCGCGTTCGCCGCGGCCTGCCCGCGGCAGAGACCCCGCATAGCATTATAGCAGGCCGGCGCAAAAATGTTCCTCCCACTGCACGCCGAATCGTGGTATAATGTCCGCAAGCGGACATTATACCCAATTGAATTGCATATACCACAACGGCGCTCTGCGCCTGTGGTATGCTGTCCGCTTGCGGACATTATACCTGATCTACATGCCTATATCATAAAGCGAGAGGTACCGGGGGAAAAAGATTATGATACTTGAAATCGGTCTGAAGGGCAGCGCCGAGCTGACCGTCGACGACACCAATACCGCCGCGGCCGTGCACTCCGGCGGGCTGAGGGTCTTCGGAACGCCGTTCATGGTCGCGCTCATGGAAAAGGCCGCCTACGGCAGCCTGCAGGAGACGCTCGGGACGGGCGAAACCTCCGTCGGTACGAGGGTCGATATCCGGCATACCGCCGCCACGCCCGCCGGTATGCGCATCCGGGCCGAAAGCACCGTCACCGCGATCGACGGCAGAACGGTTACCTTCCGTGTCACGGCCTGTGACGAAAAGGGCGAAATAGGCTCCGGCCGGCACGAGCGCGCGATCGTCGATATTGAACGCTTCACGCGGCGCTGCTATCCTAAGCGCGAGGAGAAGAACGCAGGGACCTCCATAGACAGACACGCTATATCTGATATGCAAAGAGACGGTGAAGAAAATGACGGCTGAGGAATTCTGTAGGCGCTTCGGTGTTGAGAGAAGGGGCACGGACTGTGTGAAATGGGACGCGCTTGAAGCGCGCTTCGGTGACCCAGGGCTTCTCCCCATGTGGATAGCGGACATGGAGTTCAAAGCGCCCGAGCAGACGGTCGCGGCGCTGCAGGCGCGGGCGGCGCACGGCGCTTTCGGCTACACCTTTACGCCGGACAGCTATTACCGCGCCTTTATCGGCTGGGAGAAGCGCCGCCACGGCTACGAAATCAAAAAAGAATGGCTGCGCTTCGCCACGGGCGTCGTCTCGGCCCTTTATTGGCTGGTTGGCGGCTTTACCGCCCCGGGAGACGCCGTGGCCGTTATGACGCCGGTCTACTATCCTTTCCACAGCGCGGTCAGGGACAACGGGCGGAGGCTGGTCTGCAGCGCTCTGGTCAATACGGACGGCGCGTATACCGTCGATTTTGCGCGGCTCGAGCGGGACCTTGCCGAAAATGCCGTCAAAATGCTCATCCTCTGCTCGCCGCACAATCCCGTTGGGCGCGTCTGGACAGAGGACGAGCTTGACAGGCTTCTCGATATCTGCCTGAAGCACAGGGTGCTCGTCGTCAGCGACGAGATCCATCAGGACCTTGTGACCGGCGAAAACAAGCATGTCCCCAGCGCGATTGTTTCCGGGGGGAAATACGCCCATAACGTCATCACCCTCAACGCGCCGAGCAAAACCTTCAATCTCGCCGGCCTGCTCAATTCCCACGTCGTCATCGAGGACGACGGGCTCCGCCGGAAATACGACGCGGAAACCGGAAAAATCGACAGGCGCGCGGGCAACATCATGGGCCTCGCGGCCGGAGAGGCCGCATACGCTTACGGCGAGGACTGGCTGGACGGACTTCTCGCAACGGTCAGAGAAAACGACGAATACCTGCGCCGCCGCCTGAAGGCCGAGGCTCCGGAGCTGATTGTCAGCCCGCTCGAGGGGACCTATCTCGCGTGGCTCGACCTCCGCGCTTATCTCAGGCCGGACGAGGTCGCGGACTTTATCGGGAAAAGGTGCCGGCTGGCGGTGGATTACGGCGAATGGTTCGGCGCACGGTGCGAGGGCTTCATCCGCCTCAATCTCGCGACCTTGCCGGAACATGTCCGCAGGGCAGCGGACAGTCTGTCCGAAAACCTGAAAGCACATGGGAAATCCGCCGGATGACACGGACGCGGCGGCGAATGCTGTCAAAAGAAAAGGTGCTTTAGGGACTTGATACGATGATATTCACCCGAAATATTTCAACGGCGCGGCACAAGCTGCAGCAAGCTTTGCCGATCGTGCTCTTTGCGGTGACCGCGCTTATGCTGCTGACCTCATGTGGAAAAACTGCTCACGGAAGCGATATAACGCCTTTACCCGGCGATTCATGCAACGGGCCGCCGCTTGCGATCACCACGCCGACGCCGGGCGCGGAACCGGCGGCATCCGCCGAGCTTGCATCGCGCCTGCCGGACGGATTCGTCTATGTGACCGACGTGAATTCGTCCATTCGCGTCGATTTGCGCTACGCGGGTCCCGATAACTTTACCGGCGCGCCCGCAGACGGATACAAGTCGGCGACGGCGGCAATCCTGACGCGGGAAGCGGCGCTCGCGCTGTCCAAAGCGCAGCAGCGCCTCCAGGAAGAAGGGCTTGGTCTGCTGATCTATGACGCATACCGTCCGCAAAGCGCGGTCGATTACTTTATGCGATGGACAGAGAACGACGATATAAGCCACAAAGCGGACTACTATCCAAAGCTCAGCAAGAGCGCGCTGCCGGGCGCGTACATCGGGCGCCGATCGGGACATTCACGCGGCAGCACGGTCGACGTGACGCTCGCAGACGCGTCAAGCGGCGAACCGCTGGACATGGGCAGTCCGTTTGATTTGTTCGACCCGATCTCATCGCACGGTGCGGCGGGGCTGACAGCGGAACAGTCAGAGAACCGCTTGAAGCTGAAAGGCGTCATGGAGACCTTCGGATTCAAAGCGTATGACGGCGAATACTGGCATTATACGCTGAGCAGTGAGCCGTTTCCCGATACCTATTTTGACTTTGACGTTAAATAGCGGTGAAAAGCCGCAGGCCGCTCAACAGGGCGGCCTGCATTTACACTGTGATTACTTTATCCCGGCGCGGCCCGTCCGCTTCTCAATTCAGAAAGTCCCGCAGCTTCTTCGAGCGAGAGGGATGGCGGAGCTTGCGCAGAGCCTTGGCCTCGATCTGGCGAATGCGCTCGCGGGTGACGTTGAAGTCCTTGCCGACCTCCTCGAGCGTGCGTGTCCGGCCGTCCTCGATTCCGAAGCGCAGGCGAAGGACTTTCTCCTCGCGCGGCGTCAGCGTGGAGAGAACGGTCATCAGCTGCTCCTTGAGAAGCGTGAAAGAAGCCGCCTCGCTCGGCTCGGATGCGTCCTCGTCGGGGATAAAATCGCCGAGGTGGCTGTCCTCCTCCTCGCCGATCGGCGTTTCGAGAGAAACCGGCTCCTGCGCGATCTTCAGAATATCGCGCACCTTCTCAACGGACATCCCCATCTCCCCGGCGATCTCTTCGGGCGAGGGATCGTGCCCCAGCTCCTGAAGCAGCTGGCGCGAGACACGGATAACCTTGTTGATCGTTTCGACCATATGAACGGGTATACGTATCGTGCGGGCCTGGTCGGCGATCGCCCGGGTAATGGCCTGGCGGATCCACCAGGTCGCGTATGTCGAAAACTTATAGCCCTTGGTATAGTCGAATTTCTCGACCGCCTTGATCAGGCCGAGGTTGCCCTCCTGTATCAGGTCGAGAAAGAGCATGCCGCGGCCGACATAGCGCTTGGCTATGCTCACGACGAGACGCAGGTTCGCCTCGGACATGCGGCGCTTGGCCTCCTCGTCTCCCTCGGACATGCGGATGGCCAGCCTGATCTCCTCCTCAGGGGTCAAAAGCGGGATCTTGCCGATCTCCTTGAGGTACATACGCACCGGGTCGTCCGTCGCATAGGCGTCGACGAGCACCTCAGTGCTGGCCATCTCCTCCTCGGTGACCTCCTCGAGCTCCTCCAGCTCCTCGAGCTCGGGCAGGGCTTCCTCGTCGATCGGGCGCAGGTAGTCCTCCCCCGCAGCATCAATGCCCAGATTTTCAAGCGTGTCGTAAAATTTGTCGAGCTGTTCGACATCGAGATTGAGACTCTCAAGGACGTCCATCAATTCCTTGGCGGTCAGCTTCCCGACCTTTTTTCCCTTGTCGATCAGCTCTCGGAGCAGATCCTCCGCGGCTTTTTCCGGGACGGTCCCGTTTTCACTCTGTTCTTCGTTTTGTATGTCGTCTGTCATATCGTACGTCTTCGCTTCTTCCTTTTCCTTCACAGCCACCGCTTTACCCCCTATATCCGCCCTTGCGCTGCAGCTTGCTCTGCGCGAATTTCATAAGCTCCGCCGCGTCGGAATTGCGCTTATGCTGCATGGCAAGTTTTTCTTCCCGGATGATTTCTATGTAATCGCCGAGCGCTTGTTCACTGTTAGACAGCTCTACAGGCGCGCTGATGATCTCCGTCAGTACCGATATTTCGTCCTGTGAAAAGCGCTCGGACAAAATAGCCAGGGACGGCTGCTCCCCGCGCGCCACGCCGCCGTATAGCTCCGCGAAAAGCTTCGCCAGCAGCGGGGATGAAAAATCGTCCTGTGCAAAGCGCCGCTTTTCCGTAAAGAGCGCCGGCTCGTAATACAGCAGCCGCAGCACGCCCTTTTCGGCCGCCGCGCTCCTGCTGTTTTCAAACCGCAGCTCCCTGGCGGCCGGCTGAAGCAGCCGCGCGGGCCGGGTGCTTTCGCTCTCGCGCTTTTTCCGCGCCTGACTCACGAGTCTTTTCCTGATCCGCTCGGCCTCCGCCGAAACCGCGTCGCCTGAAACCTTAGCCATTTCCGCCGTCTTTCGCGCATAGACCTCGCGCTCGACGGCGCTCGGAAGCCCGGCAATCAGCCCCGCCGCGTCCTTGAGAAAAGCGACCTTGCCCGTGTCCGTTTTGAGGTCGTTTTTCGCAGCGAGGTCCGCAAGCCGGTATTCGACATGGCCCTCCGAGCGGCGCAGCAGATTCTCAAAAGCGTCCGGGCCGAATTTTTTGAGGAATTCGTCCGGGTCCTTCGCGCCGGTCATCCGAAGCACGCGCACCCGGATGTCGAGCCGCTGCAAAAGCGTGATCGCCCGCTGCGAGGCCCGCTGCCCGGCCTGGTCGCCGTCATAAGCGAGCACGAGCTCCCCGGTATAACGTGAAATCAGCCGTGCCTGCTCAGGTGTGAGCGAGGTTCCCAGCGAAGCCACCGCGCAGTCAAAGCCCGCCTGATGCAGTGAAACTACGTCTATATTGCCCTCTGACAGGATGATATATCCCTTTTTTGACTTTTTCGCCAAATTCATTGCGAAAAGATTGTGGCTCTTACTGAAAACAAGCGTCTCCGGGCTGTTGAGATATTTGGGTTCTCCGTCGTCCAGTATCCGCCCTGAAAAGCCTATGACACTGCCGCGTATATCTATGACCGGAAACATCAGGCGGTTGCGAAAGGTATCGTAAATGCCGTTTCCACCCTTCTTCGATGCCCTGGCCAGTCCCGCGTCAAGCAGCTCGGCCCTGGTGTAGCCCTTTTTCAGCATCGCGGAAACCAGACTGTCCCAGGAATCGGGCGCGCAGCCGAGCCCGAAGCGTGTCACCATCGCGGGGGAGATCCCGCGCTTTTCTATGTACTGCCGGGCAGCGGCGCCGCCCGGAGTTTTCAACTGCCCGTAAAAAAACCTTGCCGCGTCCCGGTTAAGGGACAGCATCCGCTCACGCCGGGAAAAATTGACATCCCGCTCCTCCTCTGGGACGGGGATGCCCGCCCGCCGCGCCAGAAAGCGCACGGCGTCCGGATAGGAAAGATTTTCGATCTCCATGATGAAATTGACGACCGAGCCGCCCTTGCCGCAGCCGAAGCAATGATAGATCTGCTTGTCCGGCGAGACGGAAAACGACGGGGTCTTTTCGCTGTGGAAAGGACAAAGGCCGAAAAGGTTGCTGCCGCTCCTCTTGTTGAGCCGGACATAGGCGGAAACGACCTCCGCAATATCGCTGCGCTCCACCAGCTCCTTGATAAAGCTTTCCGGAAAAGCCATAGCGCCCGCCTCCTTTCAGCGCCTGCCGCGTTACTTCACCCGCCACGCGGCGGGGATGAAAATACTGCTGAACTGAGAGACCGCGTAATCGTCCGTCATGCCGGAGACATAATCGCAGACCGCGCGCTCAACGCCCTCCTCGCCGGCAATACGCCGGTAATCGGCGGGCAGGCGCGCGGGGTCCTTGAAATAGTATTCCCAGATGCCGCCGAGGATGTTCGAGACCTTCGTCTCCTCGCCCTTGGCCCTGGGATTCCGGTAGACCCGTTCAAACAGAAAGTCATGAAAGATGCCGACGGCCCCGGCCATACTTTCGGACATGCGGATTCCGCCGTCCGCGCTGCTGTCGATAATATCCCTGATGATCGCGTCGATCCGCGTGCTGTGTCTTTCGCCGATGCGCTCACATACAGCGCGCGGCAGGTCGCCCTCCGTGAGTATCCCGGCGCGTATCGCGTCATCCACGTCGTGGTTGATATAGGCGATCCTGTCCGAGAGGCGTACCGCCGTGGCCTCCTCGGTATCGTCCGGGGCACCGCGCGTGTGGTTCAGGATGCCCATGCGCGTCTCATAGCTGAGATTCAGGCCCTTTCCGGATCTTTCAAGCCTGTCCGCTACACGGAGGCTCTGCTCATAATGCCTGAAGCCGCCGGTGCAGATCTCATTGAGCGCGCGCTCCCCGGCATGGCCGAAAGGCGTGTGCCCGAGGTCATGCCCGAGACCGATGGCCTCCGCCAGGTCCTCGTTGAGCGTCAGCGCGCGGGCGACCGTCCGCGCGATCCGCGTGACCTCCAGCGTATGTGTCAGGCGGGTGCAGTAATGGTCGCCCTCGGGCTGGAGAAATACCTGCGTCTTGTGCTTGAGCCGCCTGAAGGCCTTCGAATGCGTGATCCTGTCGACATCGCGCTGAAAGCAGGTGCGCACCGCGTCCGGCGGCTCGGGCAGGACCCGGCCCCGCGAGCTGTCGGCAGTGACGCCGCGCGCGCAGATCGTCAGGTGTTCAAGCACCTCGCGTCTTTCCCTTGGATTCGGCATCGGGCTCCACCTCCTATGGCGGCTTCCGGCAATAAGCGGTCAAAAGGCTCTATTTTCTTATACGACATTGCCGCCCATTTCCCTCTTTTTTTATAGCTTGCCATAGGCAAGCTATAAAAACTGCCATGCGGCGCGAGACGCGCCGACTTTCGGCAAAAGCAAACGTAAATCCTTGACAAGGACAGCCGCTTTCAATCGATCCGGGCGCCGAGAAAGCGGCTGCCTGCGCTTTCGCAGAGCGCCCTGCCATTGGAAAGATCGGCGAGCTTTTCGATAAAGCTGTCCGCCCGGTCCTCGCGCAGCAATATATCGATCACAACGTCCGTGCCGAAGCGCGTATCGGAGACCTGTGCCTCATATATCTCGAGCAGGCGTCCGGTCCGCTCATAGAGGGCATACGCGCAGGAAACGGTCAGCTGCCGCCACTGCGCCATCCTTGCGATTCCGGCGGCGTCGAGGGCAAGCTTCGCCGCCCTTGCGTAAGCGCGCGTGAGACCGCCCAAGCCGAGCAGTGTCCCGCCAAAATAGCGCGTCACAATGCAGCAGACGTTCGTGATCTCTCCGGCGGCAAACACGTTCAGCGTCGGCTGGCCCGAGCTTCCGCCCGGCTCCCCGTCGTCGGAATAGCGCGTAATATGATTTTCTCTTATAATGTAGGCATAGACGTTGTGGGCCGCTCCGCGATGTCTTTCCCGCGTTTCCCGCAGCCGGTTGAGCGCTTCCGCCTCCGTATCTGTCCGCCAAACCTGCCCGATGAAGCGGGATCGCTTCTCGATAAGCTCCGCTTCGCCGAAGCCTGCGGGCACAAGATAAGCCGTCATGGTTTTCCTCCCGTGCGCCGCGGATCAGCCGCCGTCCGCGCCGTCTTTCCCGACATAGGCGCGCACCCTGCCCCATAGCTCGGGCCTGATGACCGCGCCGACCCTGATCCCCGCGTCGGTATATTCCGCGGCGCTGACCGCGCCCTCGCGGTGCAGCAGCTCAAGCAAACCCGCGTCGGAATACGGGATCAGCAGCGTGACGTGCTTTTTGCCGTTCTCCAACAGCGCCGACAGCCTATGGAGCAGCTCCGCCGCGCCTTCGCCTGTTTTTGCCGATATGCACACGATGTTCTCGCCGCGCGGCAGCAGGCCGGTATAGGCGTCACACTTGTTAAACACCCGGACACAGGGCGTTTCCGCCGCGCCGAGCTGGGCGATCAGCGCATCCACAACCTCCGCCTGAGCCTCCCAGTCCGGATTTGAAAGATCGATCACATGCAGGAGCGCGTCCGCGTAGGCCAGCTCCTCGAGCGTCGCTTTGAAGGCCGCGATCAGGTGCGCGGGCAGCTTTCGGATGAAGCCGACCGTGTCGGAAAGGAGCGCCTCCTGCGTCTCGCTGATCCTGACCCGCCGGGTCGTGGTGTCCAACGTATCGAAAAGCCGGTCGTTCGCGGGAATGTCCGCGCCGGTCAGGCAGTTTAAGAGGGTCGATTTTCCGGCGTTCGTATAGCCGACGAGGGAGACGGACGGCACGGCGTTTTTCTCGCGTTTCCTGCGCTGTATCCCGCGCACACGGCGCACATCCTCCAGTTCCTCGCGGAGCTTTCGGATCCTGCGCCGGATATGACGCCGGTCAGTTTCGAGCTGGGTCTCGCCCGGGCCGCGCGTGCCGATCGGCGAGACGCCGCCGCCGGCGGTCTGCCGGACGAGGTGCGTCCACATGCCCGTCAGGCGCGGCAGAAGGTATTCATACTGCGCCAGCTCGACCTGAAGCCGGCCCTCTCTCGTCTGTGCGCGCTGAGCGAAGATATCGAGTATCAGCCCGCTTCGGTCAAGCACGCGCACGCCGAGCTCTTCGGAGAGCACCCGCATCTGCGAAGGGGAAAGCGCGTTATCGAAAACCGCGAGCTCGCAGCCGTTCCGCGCGATCAGCACTTTCATCTCCCCGACCTTGCCGTCGCCGATAAAGCTGCGCGCGTCAGGCGCCGGCCTGTTCTGGAGCAGCCAGGCCGCGGCCTCGCCTCCCGCGGTCTCGACGAGGGCTGAAAGCTCTTCCATACTCAGCTCAGTCGAACGCTCGCTCTCCGGCATTGCCGCCGCCGAAAGCCCCGCAAGCACCGCTCTCTCTTTTTTTGTTTCCATCCGGAGCCTCCGCCTTTAAAAAATCCCCGCCGCGCTGACGGCTTTTTTTGATTATACACAATCCGGCAGACCCGGTCAACTTGCGAAGCGTACGGGGAGCAGCACATTCGCGTTATTAATACGTACGAGCCCCAGACTGCGAAAGCCTTGATTTTCAAACACTATGTTGGAAATAAAATTTTTGCAGTTTGGTCAAATTATCGGCCGTTTAAGCGATCACTCGGAGTTTGTCAAGGTTCCTCTTTATTTATTTTTTTGATTTCAGCCATAATGAAACCGCCCATAATAGCGATTGCCGTAATTACGCCTAATTCAGGGAGGTCTATCGCAGACCCAAGGAATCCGCTAATCACCCCGGCAATTATTGTTACGATAATGCCTAATGCAATCATATATTTGCTCCTTCTTTCCCGATATATCTCTGATGACTTCCAATTTGTCTAAGTGATAGTGATATAATAAACGTTGAACCCATAATACCATACTTTTTCGCATAGAAAAAGACATACCCTACCCTTGGAGGAAGATATGCCTTAGTCTTGGAGCGGGCAACGAGATTCGAACTCGCTACCTCCACCTTGGCAAGGTGGCGCTCTGCCAAATGAGCTATGCCCGCAAGTCTTATGATACGGCGTAAAAGAATTATACCAAAAAAACGAAACTTGTCAAGCCCGCCCGGAGAAGCGTTTTACCGTCTTTTGCGCCGGGTTTGACTTCGCGGCTTTTTTTGTTATACTGATAGCAATCTCATTAAGGAGTGGCGCGGATGAAGCTTTCAGCCCTCATAGATTCGGCGGCCGGAATATCCCTGGGATCGGTCACCCTGCTTTCTGTACTCTCGGCGATACTGGTTTTCCTCATATGCCTGCTGAGCATCACGGTGATCCTCAGAATTGTCGGTAATATACAGAAGAGGCGCAGGCTGGACGGCGCCATACAGGGCTTTATCCGGAGCGCGATAAAGGCCGGCCTGTGGCTCATTGCCGCTGTGATCATTGCGGACAGGCTGGGCATTAAGACGGCCTCGCTGGTAACGCTGATCGGCGTGGCGGGACTGGCGCTCTCGCTCTCGATCCAGGGTGTGCTGGCGAACCTGTTCAGCGGGCTGACGCTGCTGACCACAAAGCCCTTCACCGCGGGGGACTACGTGGATATAGACGACATTTCCGGGTCGATCAGCGAGATCGGTCTCTTCTATACGACGCTGATAACGGCCGATAACAAAATCATCTATGTGCCGAACAGCCAGGTTGCCGGCACAAAAATCGTCAACTATACGCGCCGGGAGGACAGGCGCGTCGAGATGTGCTTTCTCGTCTCCCGCGCGGTCTCCCCCGACACGGTGAAGGCCGCGCTGAGAGAGGCGGCCGGAGCCGATGCCAGGGCGATGAAGGAGCCCGCGCCCTTTGCAGGACTGCGCGCATACAGAGACGGCGCCGCGGAATACGTGCTCCGGGTCTGGACGCGGAACGAGGACTACTGGGACCTTTACTACACGCTGAATGAAAGGGTCGGGGCGGTCTTTGAAAAGCAGGGGATTCCGATGTCCGGCGGCCAGGTCACTATCAGACTTGAAAAATAACGCGGAAAGCGCCGGCCCGCATCGGCGTGCTTTCAATGGGCGACAGAAAGCTCCGGGAAACCCGGAGCTTTGCTGTTTGAGAGAGGATTATATTATAGAGGGGAGAAAATAAACTTTGTCGGAGTCGAGCGCTGGCATACACTCTGGCTTCTCCTTAAGTCCAAGTTCAGTATAAAATGCACTTTTGTACGCGTTATGAATATAGTGTGAAAAGATTATGAACTCTGGACTTTTTTATAGTTTGCCTGCGGCGAACTATAAAAACCGCCATGCGGCGCATCCCGCGCCGCGGCATCAGATCCAAGCGCGTGCGCACAGAGTGCGCACATGCGCGTAAAAAATAGTTTCTGTGAAACTATTTTTTTGCCCGAGCGCGGATCAGCTGCCTTTCAGCCGGACGGTAAAAACGAATTCCGTAACGCCGTCCCTGCTGGAAACGGAAATGTCCTCGTTGTGGTTGTTCAGTATCGTCTTGACGATGGACAGGCCCAGCCCGACGCCGTCGCGGTCAAGACCTCGGGATTTATCGGTTTTGTGGAAGCGGTCGAAAATGAAGGGCAGCTCCTGCGGAGAGATCGTCTCGCCGTGGTTTTTGATCGAGACGTACGC
>JAISDV010000214.1 GCA_031264545.1 Oscillospiraceae bacterium
CGAGGATCATATCGGCGCCCTGCCCTACCTGATGCGGGAGCTTAATGCGCCGCTTTACACGACGAGGCTCACCGCGGGGCTGATCGAGCTGAAGCTGGAGGAGCACAGGCTGCTCGGGAAGGTCGATATCATAACCTTAAAGGCCGGTGACCGCTTCAGGGCGGGCTGCTTCGGCGTCGAGTTTATCCACGTCAACCACAGCATTGCCGACTCCGTTGCGCTGGCGATCAAAACGCCCATCGGCACGGTTATCCACACCGGGGACTTCAAGATCGATATCACGCCGATCGAAGGCGCGATGATCGACCTGACAAGGCTGGGACAGCTGGGAAAAGAAGGCGTTATGATGCTTCTTTCCGACTCGACCAACATCGAAAGGCCGGGTTATGCGGAGTCTGAAAAGAAAGTCGGCGCCCGCTTCGACACCCTGTTCAAGGACTGTGACAAGCGCATCATCGTGACCACTTTCGCATCAAACGTCCACCGGCTCCAGCAGATCATCAACAGTGCGGCGAAGAACAGCCGCAAGGTCGCGATAACCGGCCGCAGTATGGAAAACATCATGCGCGTCGCCATGGAGCTCGGCTACATGGAGGTGCCTAAGGACACCCTGATCGACATCAATATGATCAACACGCTGCCGAAGAATAAGCTTGTCGTGATTACGACGGGCAGCCAGGGCGAAAGCATGTCTGCGCTCTACCGCATGGCTTTCTCCGGTCATCGCCAGGTCGAGATCACCGCGGGGGACAGGGTCATCATTTCGGCCTCCGCCATTCCCGGTAACGAAACAACGATCAGCCGCGTAATAAACGAGCTGTTCATGAAGGGCGCGGAGGTCATTTACGACAGGCTCGAGGAGCTTCACGTCTCCGGCCACGCGTGCCGCGAGGAGCTGAAAATGATGCTTGCCCTGACGAAGCCGAAGTTTTTCATGCCGGTTCACGGTGAGCAGCGCCATTTGCGCAAGCACGCGGAGCTGGCCAAGGCTATGGGCATCGCGCCCCAAAATATCGTCGTCGGCGATATAGGCAGGATCGTCGAGGTTACGAAAAAGTCCGTCAAGCTCGGCGGCGCGGCTCCGGCCGGCAAGGTGCTGGTCGACGGCACGGGCGTCGGCGACGTGGGCAGCGTTGTCCTGCGCGACAGGCGGCATCTGGCCCAGGACGGCATGGTCGTTGTTGTGATGACCATCTCGGAGGAGGACGCGAGTCTGGTTTCCGGGCCGGATATCGTGACGCGCGGCTTCGTCTACGTCAAGGAGTCGGACGTTCTGCTGGAGGAGCTCCGGCGTGTCACGTTGGAGACCCTCGACGCCTGTGAAAACCAGCGCATTACGGACTGGGCGACCATCAAAACGAAGGTCAAGGCCAACCTCTCCGGTTACCTCTATAAAACAACGAAGCGCAGTCCGATGATCCTTCCGGTTATCATGGCGGTCTGAGCGCAGCTGAAAAAAAGCCGTCCCTGCCCGGAGACGGTTTTTTTGGCCTTGAGGAAGCAGGTGTTTTGTGGTAAGCTTACAGTATGGCGACGCATAGAAAAGGTGGCGTTATCCGATGCATATTCCCGTTTTTGACGCGCACTGCGATACGATATTTGAAGCGGAAAAGCATCGCTGCGGTCTCCGTGAGAACAGGCTGCAGGTCGATCTCAGACGCGGTCTGCGTTACACGCCCTACGCACAGGTTTTTGCCGTATTTACAAGACCGCAGACAGACTGGGAGAACGCCGATTTTTCAAAGGACCGGCCGCCGGAGCTGCTGAAAAACATCGGCTTCGCGCTGCTCGGCCGGCTGCTTTACGCGTTTGAGGCCAACGCGGATATCCTGACACTGTGCCGGAGCGCGGCGGAGATCAGGAAAACGGCGGAACAGGGCAGGGCCGCGGGGCTGATTGCCGTTGAGGGCGCGGAGCTGCTCGGCAGCGATACGGCCGGGCTGGAGCTTGCTTATGAAAAAGGCGTGCGGCTGGTCAATCTCTGCTGGAATTTCGACAACCCCCTCTGCGGCGCGGCAAACGGACCGACAAAAAGCGGCCTGACCGACCGGGGCAGGGCTTATGTCGAAAGGATGCAGGCGCTCGGGATTGCGGTCGATCTCTCGCACGCCTCCGAGCGTACCTTCTGGGACACGGCGGCGCTTATGAAGCGCCCCATGCTCGCGGGGCACTCGAACGCGAAAGCGGTCTGCGACCATCCGCGCAATCTCACCGACGGCCAGTTCAGAGAGCTGATCCGGCAGGGCGGCGCCGCGGGGCTCAATCTGTGCCGGGATTTCCTGAACGCGAGCGGCCGGGCGGGTATTGAGGACGTTCTCCGCCACGCCGAGCATTTTCTCGCCCTGGGCGGAGAGAAAGCCCTCTGCCTCGGCGGGGATCTCGACGGCATAGATCGGCCGCCGTCGGGCATCACAGGCATTGAAAGCTATGGCGAGATCTATGAGGCCCTGCTCCGGCGCAACTATCCCGAAGCGCTGGTACGCGATATTTTCTATAATAACCTGCTTGCGGTATTGGAGCGCGCGCTGTGAATATTCAGATTTTCGGGAAATCGAAGTGCTTTGACACAAAAAAGGCCGAGCGCTATTTTAAGGAGCGCCGGGTGAAGTTCCAAAGCATCGACCTGCCGCGCTTCGGGATGAGTCCCCGCGAGCTGGAGAGCGTGCTTGCCTGTGTGGGGCTGGAGGCGCTTGTCGACGAAAGGTCGAAAGACGCGGAGTTGCTGCGCTATCTCGCCTATGACGCGGACAAACGGCGGAAGCTTTTTGAAAACCCCGCGCTGATCAGGACCCCGGTTGTCCGGAACGGTAAAAAGGCCACTGTCGGTTACTGCCCGGAGATCTGGAAGGACTGGGAGTAGCCGCGGGTCCGGGCCTGTCACGGAAGTCAGGCTGCAGACCGATCAAGCGCATCAAAGCCATGGGCTTCAGGCGCGCCGAACACCGCGAAAAGGTCCGAGGCAGACATAAAAGAACGGACGGCAAGGCCGTCCGCTGATTTTTGTTGTAAATACAAGTTTTCAGTCCATCACGTAGGGGAGAAGCGCGACCTGACGAGCTCTTTTGATGGACTCTGTGAGCGCACGCTGATGTGCGGCGCAGGTTCCCGTTGTGCGGCGGGGCAGGATCTTGCCGCGTTCGGAGAGGAAGCGGCGGAGCTTCGCCGTGTCCTTGTAGTCGATATGCTCGCTTTTGTCAACGCAGAACTGGCATACTTTCCTGCGCTTGCGGTTTTTTCCACCGCTTCTGTCCCTTTCTATCATCAAGGTGTTCCTCCTTCGGTTATTTGGCTTTTGTCTCAGAAAGGCAGCTCGCCGTCGCCGCCGTCAAGCTCGGAAAAAGCGCTGCCCTTGAAATCGCTTTCATAGCTGCTGCCCGGGGAACGGGGCGGGGGATTTTCGTGTGAGCCGGAATCCATGCTGTCGCGGGAACGCTTGCTTTCGCCAAAATAAACGTTGTCGGCGACAACCTCCGCGCTCCTGCGCTTGTTACCGTCCCTGTCCTGCCAGTCGCGCAGCTGCAGGCGGCCGGAAACGACGGCCATGCTGCCCTTTGTAAAATACTTGGATACGAACTCGCCGGTCTGGCGCCATGCGATAATATCGATGAAATCGGTCTGCCTTTCGCCGCCGTCTTTCGAGGCAAAATCCCGGTCAACGGCGAGAGAAAAGGATGCAACAGGCGTTCCAGAAGAGGTACGGCGCAGCTCGGGATCACGGGTCAAACGTCCCATAAGTGTAATGTGGTTGAGCATAAAAGACCTCCTTACGCGCAGCGCACGGTTACAAGACTGCGGATCACACTGTCAGTAATACCAAGGATACGGTCAAGCTCCGCGGGGAAATCGGGAGCGGAAGTGAACCTGACGAGCACATAATAACCCTCAGTGAGATAATCAATCTCATAGGCCAGCTTGCGCTTTCCCATGAGCTCCATCTCGTCAAGCGTGCCGTGCTGCTCGATAAGCGCCTTGAATTTCTCCACGACTGCCGCAGTCTCTTCCTCTGTGAGCTTGGGGGTCAATACATACATCAGCTCGTATTTTTCAGATGTTTTTGCCATTTCAGCACCTCCTTCTGGACTAATGGCCCCAATAAAGGGACAAGGATAGCCTGTCTTAAGAGGACAGGCTATCTCATTATACACAAAATATAAGAAAAGTCAAGCAATTCCGCGGCTTGTGTTGCTGAATCATGCTGCGTTGTTGGGCGCTGCCGCTTAGACGGCGCTTCGCGCTGTGAATTCAGGTTTTTACATAGTTCCAAGGGTTATGATCGCCATGGTATAGACCTCGTCGGCATTGCAGCCGCGGGAGAGGTCGTTGATCGGCGCGTTTAAACCCTGGAGAATGGGGCCATAAGCCTCGAAGCCCCCGAGACGCTGAGCGATCTTGTAGCCGATGTTGCCGGCCTCGATGCTCGGGAAGATAAAGGTGTTTGCCTGGCCGGCCACCGGGGAGCCCTTGCACTTTGTGCCGGCGACAGCAGGGGAGACGGCCGCGTCGAACTGAAGCTCGCCGTCGATCGCGAGCTCAGGGGCCAATTGCTTTGCCTTTTCCGCAGCGTCGCGGGAAAGCTGCACCGTACCGCCTTTACCGGAGCCTTTGGTCGAGAAACTGAGCATAGCGACCTTCGGGTCGATGCCGAAGAGCCGGGCTGTTCTTGCGGTCTCGACGGCGACCTCGGCCAGCTTGTCGCTGCCCCTGAGGACTACACCGCCGTCTTTGTCGAGCGTATCGGGATAATCAATGTTGATAGCGCAGTCCCCCATGGCAAGACGCTCGCCGCCGCGGACGAGAATAAAGCAGGAGCTGACAAGGTGCGCGCCGGGCTTGGTTCCGACGATCTGGAGCGCGGGACGAACGGTGTCCGCCGTGGAATAGGTGGCGCCGCCGAGAAGGCCGTCTGCTCGGCCTGTTTTCACGAGCATCGTGCCGAAATAATTGCTCTTTTTCAGAAGCGCGCGGCACTCATCCCTCGACATTTTGCCCCTGCGCAGCTCGAACATGGTCTCGACCGTCCTGTCAAGCTCGGGATAGTTCGTGGGATCGGCAATCTCAACGCCGCCGAGCTTAAAGCCGCCGGCTGCCGCGGCCGCCGCGATTTTTTCCGGGTCGCCGCAGAGCAGCACATCCATGATGTCATCGGCGATCAGGCGGGTCGCCGCCTCGAGTATACGCGGATCCTCGCCTTCGGTAAATACAAGTTTCCGGCGATCACGCCGCAGCGTCTCCAGGATTTTTGTAAGCATGTAGGTTCCTCCCCTGTTTATATACTTGATATATTATACACCCTTAACCGCGGAATACAAAGCGGAAACACTGCAATTCGCGCGTTTCCCACTTTTTTCACGCACTTTTCAAAGAAGTAACACAACAATACCGCCCTGCGTTTATCCCCCGGCAAGCTGTGCATTATGTCTGCAAGCAGCTTTTGTGTGATTTTCCACGCCGCGTTAAAGGCTTCTGCCGCTTCCATCTCGAAATCGGTATCGCGCGTATAAGGCGGGTTTTCTTATCGCTTCCGCATAGGCGGGCGGCGGATTTCCCTTTCGTAATCCCTCGGGAAACAGGCTTGAGGCAGAAAGCGAAAAAACGCCGGATTCCCGGCGTTTATCACTTCGAGCTTGGTCCGAAGTTGTGTTATAGTCATGTCCGCTCCCGCACAACCGGGACTGCTCCATAATTGGCTTTAATACCGTGCCTTGCGAATCTCTCTTGTGCCATTTTGTTGAAAAACGCGACCCGCTCTTGTGTCATCATGTCCTTTGTCTGCTCATACAGCTTTATTCGGATGGCGTTAAGCTCATCCTCAACGGGATTATTCGTCATTGCCTTGCTCATCGTCCAATATCTCCTTTGCGGTGCAGATTACGACTGCCCCATAAGCTCTTTCACGGTTAACGCGTTCAGTCAGAAGTTTTGTTTTTACGCGGTTGATATGCTGAAAATTATTTGTATTACCACAAGCGGCAGGCTTTCGTTCCCGGTGAGCTCGGCCATGACGCCGCCCTCAGAGTTGGCTATGACACAGCTATGCGCTGGACAAAAGGCCAACATGCTTTCTTTGTCGTTTCCCACGTCGATCGCCCGCACCCCCACGTCCATATCTACTACAACTCAACCGCGCTTGACTGTACACATAAATTCCGGGATTTCCTCGGCTCGGCCCGCGCCTTTCGCCGTCTCTCCGACAGGATATGCCTGGAAAACAAGCTATCCGTTATCCTTGATCCCAAACAGCACAGCAAAGGGCAGTTTAAGCACTACGGGCAGTGGCTTGGCCCGGACAAACCGCCGACCTTTCAGGAACGGTTAAAGGCGGCGGTCGACGCGGCATTGTCTCAGTCGCCGGAGGATTTTAACGCTTTCTTTTGCAGAAAGTAGCCCACTTGGGATAGGACGCCGCCCTTCGGATCGACGCACACATAGCTGGAATGAGCTTGAAGTAGCTGGGGCGTGAGCCAAAACCGGGTTTTACCCGAGCCGGACGAGCCAATGACGCAACAATTTTTATTGCGCGCGTTGGCCGGATTTTTCGGGCGGCTGTCCATCGTCAAAAACTCCGTCCCGGTGAGAATGACGTTGTTTTCAAACTTGGGATCGACAAACGGCTTGATGTCTTTTGGCGCTCCCCACCGGGCCGAGCCGTACTCCAGATCGTGCCGGAACTTTTTGGCGTTCTTACTTTTATAATAGATGAGCAGACGGAACGCCGCCGCCCCCACCATGCCGACGAGCCAATCAAAAGGTACGCGGCCCGGCGCTATCGTCTCAAAGGCCGGGCCCAGCGTCCCCATCATGCCGAGCAGTTCCCCCCCAAACCGGCTCCCGCCGCCAGCCGGTAGGCTGTGCCCACTTTCAGGCAGGCCCACAGGATGAACAGATACGGGAGGTTGGGAATAATGTACTTGCGGATTTTATCTGTCCTCACGCGCCGCCTCCTTTACCCGTTCCCGCTTACGGGGACGCTCCTTGGTAAGCTGATCCGCCGCCCGTTTGAGCTGTTCCCGGATGGGGACGCGCCGGGACTTGGATTTGCTCAGCACCCGCTTGGAATATTCCGCAAAGCAAGCGGTGAGGGCGTCGGCCTGTTGTGACTTGAAGAACAGCAGATATTTGTCCGGCCCGGTCTGATAAAAGGCGTAGTCAACATTCCACTTCCGAGCCACCCTGTCGAAGAGCCTTGTCTCCCGGTTGTCCCCGGAGAGCTCGATGCTGTTCTTTTCCCCGCTGTGGGCCATGAGCTTTTTTACGCTCTGCTTGCCGTGGGGCGTCTGCTTGGCTCGGTATTCTTTGACGATTTTTCTACCCACGGCCCGGAGCACATACGCGAGGCCCCGAGCCGTGAGCTTGGACGCTTTCACAGAAATGGCAATCGTGCGCCGGGAAACATCTTCATCAATCAGTCAAACACCTCCTTTGGGACAAAACGTCTCGAAGTGTCAGCGCCCGGAGCTCCTGCGGCCCTGCCCCTTGACCGTAAGGATGCCCTCCAGCGTGGTCGCGGTGATCCCCAGCCGCTGGGC
>JAISDV010000023.1 GCA_031264545.1 Oscillospiraceae bacterium
GATGCTTCAGTTTGCCAAGTGATACTATCAACCGCATCCCTTGACGGAGGCATTTTGGCATTAATGTCTTCTGAAGGCGGCTCGGTGAAATACACGCAGGCATCGGCAGGAAGACAGACGCAGAGCAGGGTGGCCGCGTAGGGCAGGACCGAGCGTCGGCTGAGCATTGACAGGGCGTCGATTTCTGTATTTGGAAGTCGCTGTCAGACTCTTGACAAAGCTCTTAAAAAAGCGGAAAAGAAACCATAAAAGAGCCGGCGGCAAGGAAAGCGGCGGTACTCCCCAATCGAAAACACGAAACGCGCGCCTTTACGGGGCGGGCGTTTCGCGTTTCTTATCCGGTATATCAAAAGAACAGGGATGCGTCCCTGCTCTTTTGGGCCCGATTTGATTTTCCGGAAGGCTCAGAGGATACCCACGCTCACGATTTGGAAGCCGTAGCCGGAGCTCAGGCGAAGCGCCCGGCTGCCGCAGCTTTGGCAGAGGTATTCCGGGCCAAGCTCCGTATACGCTGTCTTTACGCCGCACTTCCGGCAGACGAAAACGGCGGGGTCGCGCACAATCGTGATTTCCGCGCCCGCCGCGATCGTATCCTTTGAGATCACATCGAAAAAGGACTGCACGTAGGCGGGCATGACGCCGGACATAAGACCGATCTTCAGCGTGATTTTTGTCACCTTCCTGCCGCCGTTCTGTTCGGCGGCCCTGAGCGCGGTATCCAGCACGTCGGTCATTATGCCAAGCTCATGCATCTCAGGCGTTCACGGACATTTCAGCTTTGAGCGCCTTGATATCCAGAGGCGCGAGAACGCTCGGATCGATCAGCTCGAGCGCGATCGCGTCCTTTTTGCAGGCGGTGAGGCAGCCTTCACAGCCGCGGCAGAGATCTTCGTTGACCCGGACCTTGTTTTCGGCGTCCCTGTAGATGGCGAGGAAGTTGCACTTCTTTTCACACATGCCGCAGTTGATGCACTTGTCGTAGTCGATCTTTGCTATGTAGCCGGAGCCGGCCATCATCGGCGCGGTGAGGTAGTTCTGGGACAGCAGCGCGGTGCAGCAGCAGGGACAGCAGTTGCAGATGCTGTACAGGCGGCCGGCGGCGACGTCCTTGAAGAACGCGGCGTGGACGTTTCCGCGCTCGTGGCACTCGCGGAGGATCTGGAGCGCTTCCTCCTGAGTGACGAGACGGCCGTTTAAATACCGGTCGCGGTCAAGACACCAGGAGACCCATGGCTCGCCGATGACGATGCAGACGTCGCGGGGCTGACAGCCCTTATCGCCTCTGACCACACGGCAGACGCAGTCGATGACGGCGATACGGTCGGGCGCCTCGATGACGGCGTTGCGCGCGATCTCATAGGGCATGATGGTTTTGGGCAGCTCGCCGAGATTCAGGTCCTCATCCAGCGTGACGACCTGCTCGGCCTCCTCGAGACGCAGGACCTTGGCGTGATACGTGTTGGTCATGAGCGAGCCGACGCCGCGGTTGCATTCGTTAACGCCGGTTTTGACGAGCTCGTCAACAATGTCGAACTCGATGCCTTCCGGCTTTTTCAGGTCGTCCGGCTCGGGAAGGTAATTGTTGAAGGAGTCCCTCATATAGTAGACATAGAGCGGGATATAGGCAAAATAAAGCTGTGCGTGCATGAGATTGGCAAAGCCGTCGTGTGTGCGGGGAAAGGCCTTTGCGAGGGCGCGCTGGGATTTTTTTCGGACGTCGGGATCTTTGTTGTACATAGTCAAACTCCTCACATTGTTCAGATTTTCAGATGGAAGCGGGCGCTTCTCCGGGCGCCTGTTCCGTCTGTGGTGCGCGCCGTCGGGCGCGCAGGGTAAACTGCATAAATTGTTCCTGTATTATGTACAGAGAATTATAAATCATCAACAGGTAAAAAGCAAGTGTAATCATTTATTTTTGTCGGCTCCCGGCATAATAGTGCCGATTTGCCGCAGAGCTGACACAACTTGATACAGAGTTGAAACAAAATGTGCGCAAATTGATTCAGACTCTCCGGACGATATCCCGCATTTAAAGTTTATTCGCGGAGTTGATAAATGTCACCAAAAAGCAAGTCCCTTTTCGCTTGTAAATATTGCAAATAATAACCAAAATTTCTTATTGGATTTTACCAAAAGAGTGGTCGACGTATTGCATTGGCATAACACTTGCTTGTATAATGCAGATGTGGGTTCACTGTCTCCGGCGAGTGATCACTTACTACTTTATCAAACAATCGGAAAGGACAGGAATTATGGAGTTCACTAAGGTTAAGTACGCAGTACAGGACAAAGTCGCCATCATTTCAATGGACAGCCCCAAGAACATGAACGCGTTTGACGAGATCATGCTCGACGAGCTGGAAGCGGCTTTCAAGCTGGCGGAGGAAGACGCCGGCGTCAAGGCAGTTCTCCTCAACAGCACCACAACCAAGGCTTTCTCCGCGGGCGGCGACGTCGCCGCTATGTATGAAGGACTCAAGACGGCCGGCAAAGAAGAGTTCCAGAAAGAATTCGGCAAGTCCATCGCAAAGATGGCAAACGTCACCATCGCCATCAAGAAGCTCTCCAAGCCCGTTGTCGGCGCCGTTCAGGGCGCTTGCGCGGGCGCGGGTTTCAACGTTGCGCTCGCGTGCGACTATGTCATCGCGACCCAGGCCTCCGTATTCATTCAGGCGTTCGTAAAGCTCGGACTTATTCCGGATGCCGGCGGCATTTACCTGCTCACCCGTGCCTGCGGCCTGAACAAGGGCATGGAGCTGGCGCTCACCGGCGACATGATCTTTGCGGACGACGCCAAGACCCTCGGCTTTGTCGCGGAAGTGATCGAAGACGACGACGCGTTCGCGGAGGCGGCGATGAAGCGCGCGAAGAAATTCACATACGGGCCTCTCGCATCTTATACCTATATGAAGAAGCTTGCCTGGGAATCTGAATTCAAGGGCTTCGAGGAGTTTGTAAAAAAGGAAGTCGAGGCTCAGATGGCCTGCGGCGGCACCGACGATTTCGCGGAAGGCGTTTCCGCGTTCTGTGAGAAGAGAAGAGCGAGCTTTAAATGAGCGCTTACGGCACGGTGCAGCCCGGCGGCGTTTGCGCGCCTCCTCCTCTCCGTAGGGGCCGCCCGGCCGGGCGGACCGAATTGCCGGCAAGCAGTCTTTCGCATTTCATTTCGTGGCTCCCGCGCAGGACTGGCAGTCCCAAGTTGAGTTTAATAGAAAGCAAAAGGAGAGAAGCTATCTCATGAGTAAAAACATTAACAAAGCCGTCGTAATGGGCGCCGGTGTCATGGGCGCCTCGATCGCCGGCCTTCTGGCAAGCGTCGGCGTCCAGGTTACGATGCTGGACATCGTCCCGCCCAAGGGCCTGACCGACGAGGAGAAGACAAAGGGGCTTACGGAGCAGAGCTATGAATTCCGCAACCGCTTTGCCCTCGCCGGCCTTGCGAACGTCAAAAAGCCCAGGAACAACATGCTCTATTATAAGGGCGCGATCCAGAACATCCGCATCGGCAACACAAGCGACAACCTCGACTACATCCGCGACGCCGACTGGATTGTCGAAGCCGCCTCCGAGAACGTCGCTGTCAAGCAGAGCGTGTTCAGGCAGATCGAGCCGTACCGCCAGGCGGACGCGATCGTCTCCTCCAACACCTCCGGCGTCAGCGTCCACAAGATCGTCGACGGTCTGAGCGACGACCTCAAGAAATATTTCATGGGCACGCACTTCTTCAATCCTCCCCGCTGGATGGCGTTGTTTGAAATGATCGCCACCAAGTGGACGGACAAGGACGCCTATGCCCGCATGCAGGAGTTTGCTGAGAACTCCCTCGGCAAGATCGTCGTCAACGCCAAGGATACGCCGAACTTTGTCGGGAACCGCATCGGCGTTTTCGCGGGCATCAGCGCGATGAAGCTCTGCGAAAAATACGGCTATGACATCCCCACCCTGGACCGTCTGACGGGCCCCATCATGGCGCACCCGAAGTCCGCAACCTTCAAAACCTCCGATATGGTCGGCATCGATATTCTCTGCCATGTGGCCGACAATGTTCTTGCCGCGACCACCGATGAGAAGGAGAAGCTTGCTTATGATCCGCCTCAGTGGGTTAAGGACATGGTCACCGCCGGGCTGTTGGGTGACAAGGTCAAGAAGGGTTTCTACAAGAAGGAAGTCATCGACGGCAAGCGGGTCACGCTCTGCTACGACCCGGCCGCCAAGACCTATATCAACAAGAAGGCTGACGAGCTGCCCATTCTTGACGAGGCCAAGAGCTCTCCCAACAAATACGAATTCATGACCTACGGCGACAGCAAGGAGCAGAAGTTCACTTACGAGATGCACAAGATCCTCATGCTGTATACAGCGCGTCTGGTTCCTGAAATCGCCGACGATTTCAAAGAGATCGACAGGGCGCTGACCGCGGGCTTCAACTGGGGGCTCGGCGTGTTCCAGATGTGGGACAAGATTGGCGTGCGCCGCTCTGTAGAGGCCTGGCAGGCCGACGGCGAGGAGATCCCGAAGTGGGTTCTCGATATGCTGGCTTCCGGGCAGGAGAAGTTTTACGCCACGGCCGACACCACGAGCAAGTACCTCACCCTGAAGGGCGCCGCCGAGGTCGCCGGAAACGAGAACGCTTCCGTCCGCGACATTGGCGACGATGTGCTCTGCCTCGAGTTCCACAGCACCGGAAACGCTATCGGCGAATTGACCGGCGAAATGATTTTCAAGGCCATGGAGCTGCTTGAAAGCGGCGACTGGCAGGGTCTCGTCATCGGTAACGAGGGCAAGAACTTCTGCGCGGGCGCGGATCTCGTTACGATCGTCAACCTTGCTCAGGACAAGGAATTCGATAAGCTCAACGAGCTGATCATCAGCCTGCAGAACGGCACGAAGGCGCTCAAATTCGCTCCGCGTCCCGTTGTTGCCGCACCTTTCGGCCAGACCCTCGGCGGCGGCTGCGAGGTCGCTATCCACTGCCCGGCGGCTGTGCCCCATACCGATACCTTTATGGGTCTCGTCGAAGTCGGCGTCGGCCTGATTCCCGCGGGCGGCGGCTGCACCGAAATGCTTATCCGCCTGATGGACCGCTGCTTCAACGATCAGAAGAAGTCCCGCTATGACGCAGTCAAGGCGCTCTGGCAGTACATTATGATGGCCAAAGTCAATGTCGGCGCTGACGCTGCTATTGAGGCCGGTTACTTTTCCAAGGGGACCTATGTTGAGCGCAACAAGGCTAAGCAGCTCCAGTCCGCTAAGGAGATGGTGCTCTGGATGGCCGCGCACAACTACCGTCCGGGTGCTGACCCCACCATCAAGGTCGCCGGCGATTACGGCTACGGCGCGATCGCATACGACATGCTGATGATGAAGAACGGCCATTTTGGCTCTGATCATGACATTAAAATCGGCGAGAAGATCGCTCGCATTGTCACCGGCGGCAAGCTGCCCTACGGCGCAGAGGTTCCCGCGCAGCAGATTCGTGATCTCGAGCGTGAGGCCTTCCTGTCCCTGGCCGGCGAGCAAAAGACGCAGGACCGTATCATAGGCATGCTTATGAACGGCAAGCCTGTCCGCAATTAAGGGGGAAAAATCATGAGAGAAGCAGTAGTAGTAGCATATGGACGCAGTGCCATCGGCAAGTCTCCCAAGGGCACGCTTAAGGACACGAGGCCCGAGGATTTCGCGGCTCAGGTCATTAAGGGCGTTCTGGCAAAGATTCCAACATTTGACCCCGCTCTGATCGACGACATCATCCTCGGCTGCGCCTTTCAAGAGGCGGAGACCGGCACGAATGTCGCCCGCAATATTGCCCTGCTCGCCGATATCCCGGAGAGCGTTCCTGCGCAGACCGTCAACCGTTTCTGCTCGTCCGGCCTCCAGTCTATCGCCATGGGCGCAAACGCCATCATGGCCGGGCAGGCTGACGTTATCCTCGCCGGAGGCGTTGAGACTATGTCCATGATCCCCATGGGCGGCAACCTGAACGTCCCCGTCGTTTCCCTTGCGGAGGCCATGCCCACTGCGATGACCGCCATGGGCAACACAGCCGAGAACGTCGCTGCCAAGTACGGCATCACCCGTGAGATGCAGGACGCTTTCGCACTGAAGAGCCACCAGAAGGCTGAAGCTGCACAGAACGCCGGTAAGTTCGACGACGAAATCATCACCGTCGACGCTGTAAAGTTCAGAATGAACCATGCGACCGGCCATGTCGAGAAGTACACTGAGTCCTTCAGTAAGGACGAGGGTATCCGCTACGGACTGACCCTGGAGCAGCTGCAGAAGCTTAAATCCGTTTTCCAGAAGGACGGCACCGTTACTGCCGGCAACGCTTCCCAGATGAATGACGCCGCTTCCGTCGTCCTCATCATGGCGAAGGAAAAGGCCGAAGCGCTCGGCCTTAAACCCATTGCGAAGTTTGTCGCTTTCGCGGTCGCGGGCTGCGCCCCCGATTACATGGGCATGGGACCTGTTTACGCCGTTCCGAAGGCGCTGAAGCTTGCCGGTCTCAAGCAGGAGGACATTGACCTTTGGGAGCTCAACGAGGCTTTCTCGGCGCAGGCTCTCGCCTGCATTCAGGAGCTTGGGCTCGACCAGACGAAGGTCAACCCCAACGGCGGCGGCGTTGCGCTGGGCCACCCGCTCGGCTGCACCGGCGCTATGCTGACCTGCAAGCTCCTGAGCGAGCTTAAGCGCAGCGGCAAAAAGTATGGCGTTGTCTCCATGTGCATTGGCGGCGGCATGGGCGCTGCCGGCGTCTACGAGATGCTGTAGGCCTTTTCTGACTCTCTGAAACCCATCTTATCCCGCGCTCTCTTTCCGGGAGCGCGGGATTTCTGAACCCCCTGCCGGGACAGCCGCCCGGGAACGGGAATAGCGGTAAATTCCGAACGATAACGTATATTCATATATTTTTCATACTATTTCCATGGGATTAATAGGTTATTTTGTGTCGCTTAGGAGACAGCATTTATGCAAAACAAAGATACAGAGACTGCCCGCATATTGGAAAAGGCAAACTGCGGGAAGACAGCCTTGCTTCAGCCTGCCGATTCGGCCAAACCGGCAGAAAACGCGCGAATTTTCAGACAGGCTTATTGGGAGGCATATAACCGGACGGATGCGCCTATACGGCTTACAACGCTTCATCAGCTTTTTATTGAGCAATGCAAACGCACCCCCGGGAACACGGCGATCATACTCGGAGAACAAAGCCTGACATATGAAGAGCTTGACCGCAGATCGAACCAAGTTGCGAATTATCTGAAAGACGCCGGTGTTGCCGCGGGTGATTTCATCGGAGTTAAGGCCAGGCGCGTGCCGGCCTCTATAGTAAATCTTCTCGGCATTTTAAAAGCAGGAGCCGCCTATATACCCATAAAGCCGGATTGCCCGCCCCAGCGGGCAGCGTATATCCTGCGGCAAAGCGGAAGCAAATTTTTCCTGGAACAGAACTTCTATGAGAATAATGGGCTATGCGGATATTCTTCCTCGCCTGTGAACGAAGGCCGTCCTGATGAACTGGCCTATGTCATGTATACATCCGGAAGCACAGGAAACCCCAAGGGTGTCATGATAACACATCAGAGTGCGGTCAATACGGTGTCAGACATCAGCCAAAAGTTTGCTGTGACCGCCAAGGCGCGGATCATCGGGCTTGCGTCCCTGAGCTTTGACCTGTCCGTTTATGATGTTTTCGGGGCCCTCAGCACAGGCGCGGCGCTGGTCCTGATACCGGATCAGAGAGACATGCAGAACCTTCTGAATATTATCGAAACGCAGGGGATCACATTTTGGAATTCTGTGCCGGCCGTTATGAAAATGCTTGTGGATTATATGGATGCCGAAGGCGGCGTTTCGGTGGGCGCCTCGCTGAAATCTGTTTTACTGAGCGGCGACTGGATTCCGGTGACGCTGCCGGACAGAATAAGAACGCACTTTCCGAACGCGCGGATAGTCAGTCTGGGCGGCGCGACGGAAGCGTCAATATGGTCGGTCTATTATCCGATCGGAAAGGTTGACGGCGCTTGGAAAAGCATACCGTACGGAAGACCGCTTGCCAATCAGAAGCTCTATGTGCTCGATGAAAGCCTTGAGCTCTGTCCTGTCGGCGCCGAGGGAGAAATATATATCGGCGGTTTCGGGCTGGCACAGGGCTATCTTAATGACGCGGAGAAAACCGGCGGCGCGTTTATCCGTCACGCTGAGCTCGGAAGACTTTATAGGACCGGCGATTTCGGCGTACTCAGAAGCAGCGGCAGCATCGAGTTTCTGGGACGCACGGATACGCAGGTCAAGATAAATGGTTATCGTGTTGAGTTGGGTGAGATCGAGTACCAGATCAAAAGACATCCTTCGGTGAAGGATGCCGTCGTTACGGCCCGGGATGACAAGCAAGGCAAACGATACCTTGCGGTATATGTGATTTTACTGCAAACATGCAGCGCCGATGAACTGCGGGCATATCTCTCAAAAACGCTGCCCACATATATGCTTCCCTCCCGCTATGTCTTTCTTACGGAATTTCCGCTTTCAGGTAATGCGAAAATCGACCGAAATCAGTTGCCGGAACCGGCGGGTGCCGCCTGTTCGCCGGTACTTCAGGACAACTGGAGCTGTTGACAAAGTCCCCGCCTAAAATCACATGTGAAAAATCCGTTAGTGCATTCGCACGAACCTGCTTGCCGGCTTTTACGGCACCCCCTGAAAGGCCTCCCTTTCCGTGGCCTCCGTATGTACCAATATGTTGATTTTATCCCTGTTTTAAGGTATTATGAATAAAATGGAATTATCATTTACCACAAAGCGTTACATATTGCGTGTTTCCCACAGTAAGGGTTGTTTAAAAAATCGGAGGTTCATTATGCCAAAGAGAATAAAAACGGGCAAAAAGATACTATCCTTGATATTTGTACTGGTCATGGCCGCGGGAGCGCTTCCGGGAAGCCTTTTCGCACCGCAGACGGCTTACGCGGCCGGGGAAACTTCGGTGCGCTTTGTTTTAGCCACACAAATTACGCAGCCCCTCACATCCAATGGCTCAGGCGCAACCGTGCAATTGAAAGTAACAAAAACCGGCGAGTCAGAACCGGAAATTCAGAACAACTATTTCGCCGACAGAACGAACTCCGAAATATTCATCGTTGACAGCGATTCCGCGTGCAGCTTCGTGCTCAACCATTTTGTGAGCAGCTCTGCCATGGGAAAAATAACGGGTACGT
>JAISDV010000111.1 GCA_031264545.1 Oscillospiraceae bacterium
TGGCGAGCGCGGCGGCGCGCATTACTCCGAGGCGGCTGTCAGGCTCCTGGAAGCTATTGAAAACGACAGGGGGACAATTCAGGTCGTCAATGTTCCGAACAGAGGCGCCGTTCCCTTCCTTCAGCCGGAGGACGTTGCGGAAACGCGCTGCCGCGTCACAAAGGACGGCCCGCTTCCCGTTCCGCTGAAAAAGGATCCGGGTGCGCATATCAAGGGACTTATGCAGGCGGTGAAAGCCTATGAAAAGCTCGCCGCCCGCGCGGCGCTCACCGGCTGCTATACTGACGCGGTCTCCGCGCTGCTGACAAATCCTTTGACGCAGGACTATCCCGGCGCAAAATCTGCGCTCGATGAGATGCTGGCGGCTAACCGGGAATATTTGCCCCAGTTTTCTCCTTACTTCGAGGGGGTGAGCGGGCAGCCTTGAGTACAGGCTTTGATTTGCGCCCTGAATCGTGCGAAAGGAAGGGTCATAAACATGAGTGATTCGCGCTATTTCCTTGGTCTGGACGGCGGAGGGACCAAAACGCACTGTGTATTGTACGACTATGAAAAAGACAGTCTCGGCTTTTTTTGCGGCGGCCCCACAAATCACGAGGTCCTGCCAAACGGCATGGAGAGCCTGCCCGGGGCAATAGGCGCGGTGGTGGTCCCGCTTCTTTCCCAAGCGGGCATCGGTATCGGCGAGGTCGACGGCGCGGCCCTGGGCATGGGCGGCGTCGATATGCCGATGCAGCATGATCTCATCCGGGATATCGTGGCCGAAATGGGTTTTAGAAACTTCGGAATATGTAACGACGGATATCTGGGCATAAGGGCCGAATGCGGCGGAACGGGTATTTGCGCCGTCAACGGAAGCGGCTGCTCGGTCGTGGGCATAAGCCCCGGCGGGAGGACATTTCAAATCGGCGGGCACGGCGATATGTCCGGCGATAAGGGCGGCGGCGGCTACCTCGTTCCGGCGGCGATGCGCGCGGTCTATTCCGCGTTGTTTAAAAAAGGCCCGCGGACCCTTTTGACGGACCTGATGTTTGAATGGCTCGGTATCGGAGAGCGGATGGCGTTCAGTCAAGCCGCCGCCGTTCAGATTTTGAACGATCAGGCCGCCGCTTACCACAGCATATCACAGCTTCTCTACAGGGCGGCGGGCAGAGGGGACCCCGAGGCGCTCAGGATATTGACGGTGTGCGGCGAGGATTACGCGCTGTCCATCCGCTGCGTGGCTGAGGAACTGGGGCTTCGCGCGCCGATAGACACGGTTCTTGTCGGGTCACAGTTCAAAAAATGTGAAAACGACCACGCGATAAAGACGATGCGTCAGGCCTTGAATCCGCCCGGCACGCCGCTGGGGTTCCGGCTGAAGCTCATAAGCACCGCCCCGGTGGCGGGCGCCCTGCTCTGGGCGCTGGAGCTCGGAGACCGCCCGGCCGGACAGGCCCTGCGTGACAGCTTAAAAACAAGGCTCGCGTCGCTGGAAGGCTGTGAATGATGATGGATGACGTATTATTCGGACTGCTTACCGCGCCCCCGGAGCTTGCCGAGATCAAGCGCGCGCTTTTCATCCAGCCGCACCCGGACGACAATGAAATAGGCGCGGGCGGACTGATGGCAAAGCTGATCGCCATGGGGGCGGAGGTCTGGGCGCTGACCGTCACGGATGACCGTCTTGTGTGCCCGCCGGAGCAGTGGGAAAATGGCCTGAGCCTGCGCCAGCGCGAGGTTTTGGATGCACAGGACGTTTTGGGCGTGAAGCACGCCGGCTTTCTCGGCTTCGCGGATAAAACGCCGGCTTCGGCCGAGGAGCTGGCCCTTGCGATCGTGCCCGTGATCAGGAAGCTCCGGCCGGACGCGGTATTTTCCGTCGATCCGGAGCTCCCGAACGAATGCCACCGCGACCATATAAAGGTCGGCTATGCGGCGCGCTTTGCCGTTATGGACGCTGTCTGGGCGCATTTTCCGCCCGGCGCGCTGCATCAGGATGTCTGGCAGACCGCCATTCTGGGGCAGTACATGACGGCCGCCCCGAACACCATTGCGGACATCACGGATGTTTTCGAGAAAAAAATGGCGGCCATATCGAAGCACGCGTCTCAGGTCTCGACTGAGCTTTTCACCGTGCTCGAGCTGCAGGCGGCATATTTTGGACAGCGCGCAAACGTAAAATACGGAGAAGCCGTTAAGCTTTTGCGCTTTTTGCAGCTGCACTGCTTCAACCTTCCGGTTGAAGGAATTATTTGAGGAGGGGAAACAGGATGAAACCATACACCGGAGAACGCCTGCCCGTATGGCGGGAAATATGTTATGGCGGAGGCACCTTCACAGCCAGCTTGTTCGGCACGATCATAGGCACGTGGCTCTCTTTCTTCTATATCGACACGCTTGGCTTTGACTCCAGAGCGATAGGCGCGGCGATGATCATCTATTCGCTTTGGAATGCGGTCAACGACCCCATCATGGGTTATCTGTCGGACCGCACGCGCACGAAGCTGGGGCGCCGTCTGCCCTATGTTCTGTTTGGGGCGGTGCCGCTGGGCGTCAGCTTTGTGTTCATCTTCTCGCCGCCCACGGCCGGCCTCACCACCCCAATGTCCCAGATACTGTATTATACCCTGTCGCTGTGCGTATACGACTTCTTCTTCACGACAGTGCTTCTCAACTGGGAGGCCGTTGTTCCGGCGATGTACCCGAAGGAAAAGGACCGCGGCCGCATACTCGGTATCGCGCAGGTGTTCGATATTCTGGGCGGCGTTGTGGCCGCGCTTGCCATTCAGCCGGTGTTCGAACAATACGGCTGGCCGGCAATGGCCCTGATTTTTGGCGCGGTCGGCATCGTCACAATGCTGATCAGCGTTCTGGGCATTCGGGAGAATCCGAAGCATTCTCAGGTCGAGCCGCTGAGACTTCTGGACTCCTTTAAGCAGACCTTCAAAAGCCGCGCGTTTGTCATCTGTGTCTTGGGCGTGTTCTTTGTTGAAACCGCCCGCCTCCTGCTGATGGCAAGCATCCCGTATTTCGCGAAATATGTCTTTCCTGATGTCGAAATGGCAGCGACCTTATTTACCGCCGCCGTGTTCATTTCCGCGCTGCTGTTCACGCCGCTCGCCATTTTCATATCGAACCGCAAGGGCGTGAAATTCACCTACATACTGTGCCTGTTGTGGTTCGCGCTTATCGCGGCCTTGTTCATTACCGGCCGGAGCTTTACCTTCTGCCTGGTGCTTTGTGTGCTGATGGGCTTTGGTGTCACCGGCGGGATCATTATGCCGAAGCTGCTCTCGGCGGAGATCATCGATGAGGACCAGACCGTGACCGGTCAAAGGCGCGAGGGCGCGTTTTTCGGAACGCACGCCTTCATCATCCGTTTCGCCGCCGGCCTGCAGGCCGTGCTGCTCAGCGCCGTCATGCGCGGCTTCGGATATATAGAGGGCGCGGCGGCGCAGGCCGGGAGCGCGGTCACGGGGTTCAGGGTGTCGATGAGTCTTATCCCCGCGGTGCTCGTTGGACTCGGCGCGCTGATCATCACCCGCTATCCGCTCCACGGCGAGCGCCTGGCCGCCGTCAAGGCAAAGATCGCTGAACTGGAAAAGCCGGTCAGTCCCGCAGATGAATAATAATAAATGTAAACGGAGGAAAAGAAAATGAAGCTTAAGCATCTGATTGCCCTGCTGCTCGCTGCCGCGCTCCTGCTCGGCGTCGGCGCGCCCGCTTTTGCTGCGGACACGCTTCGGCTTATTGTCCCCGCAGACTGGGAGCTGGAGGTCGGCGACAGCCGTACCGTGGATTATGTCTTCTCATCGGGCGTTACGGACCGTATGCTGACTTGGACAGCGCAAAGTCAGGGCGGCGCGGCCACGGTGGACAAATGGGGCCGGGTCACGGCCGTGAGTCCCGGCGAGGTGGCGATCACGGCGTCGCAGACCGGCGGCGCGGGTCTCACAGACACCGTGACGCTCAAGGTCACAGCGTCCTCCGCCAAGGGCGCGGCGCACGCGGCGGCCGTGAACTATCAGGGCACGGCGGTCGCGGAGCTTGAAAACCTGCAGAAGCTCGTGACCCGCTGGACGACCCTTGAAGCGCAGGCCGCCGCCGAGGTGCCGGACGAGATCAAGGCGATACTCGGCGGGACTGATACCGATCCGCACATTGCGGCAGAGACCGCCGACGGCGCCGAGTGGACGATCGAGGCCTACGGCGTATTGCGCACGGGCGGCATCGCCGCGACAGCCCGCGACGAGGAAATGCGCTTTATGGGCGACAGGTATTTCCACTATCCTGCC
>JAISDV010000116.1 GCA_031264545.1 Oscillospiraceae bacterium
CATATACCATAACAGAAAAATTATGAACCCGCAAACTGCGATTTCTCAGCAGTTTGCGGGTTTTCCGCCATGGCACGCCCTAAGAGATTCGAACTCCTGACCTTCTGGTCCGTAGCCAGACGCTCTATCCAGCTGAGCTAAGGGCGCATGCATGTACGCGCAACGCTTGAGTATAATACCACAAGCCCCGGCGAAATGCAAGTCCCTTTTCAGAAAAACCGGCGTTTGCGGCCGGCCGCATCCGCTGCGGACGCACCCTTACATATTGAAGGCGCTGCCGATGTTTTCAACAATATCGCCGACGGTTCTAAGCGCCTTGCCGACCTTGCTGCGGCTCTGCCGGCCGGTCCTGCTGCCGACGTTTGCCAGTGTCACGCCAATAGCCGAGCCGACGACCATCCCGATGCCGATACCTTTTGCAAAGTTGTTGTTCATGATTTGACCTCCCGTGCGCTGACTGCGCTGAATTGATATTTTTCCCTCCGAAGCAAGCATTTTATCGCCGAAATCGGGATAAAATCGCTGCGAAGGAGTCCGGCGCGTTTCAGCCGCGGAGCTTTGCGGTCTCTGTGTGCCGGCGCCGGGAATAGTATGTGCAAATTGTAAATTTATATGAATTGATTTGCGCAGAACAGACAAGATATGCTAAAATGTAACTTGTTTATGAACCGCCGAAAAGCTGTGCCGGTACGAAACCGGAAACGGGCGCGGATTTGTCTGCTGAAAGGAAACGTCGGATGACCGTCAATATACTCGCTGTCGGAGACGTGTGCGGAAAAACGGGGATCAATTTCCTGCGCCAAAACCTCTCTGAGGTAAAGAAGCTGAACAATATCGCCTTTACGGTCGTCAACGGCGAAAACGCGAACGTTGTGGGTATTACGCCCGCTCAGGCCGAGAATATTTTTTCCGCGGGCGCGGATGTGATCACACTGGGGAATCACACCTGGGCACGGTATGAAATCAAGGAATACCTCAATGCCAATGCGCGTATCCTGCGTCCGGCAAACTATGCGCTGCGCTGTCCCGGCTTCGGCCACGGGGTCTATAAAAGGCCCTTCGGCGATATTGCGGTGCTCAGTCTGATGGGGCGCTTCACGCTCGATTCCAACACGGATAATCCCTTCTATGTGGCCGACGAAATACTCGCCGCCATAGATACCAGGCTTATTGTCGCCGACATGCACGCGGAAGCGACCAGCGAAAAAGCCGCGATGGGCTATTATCTTGACGGGCGTGTGTCCGCCGTATGGGGTACGCACACGCATGTGCAGACCTCGGACGGCGGTGTTCTGCCGCAGGGCACGGGCTTCATAACCGATCTCGGCATGACGGGGCCGGCCGTTTCCGTGCTCGGCATCGACCCGCGCCAGAGCATGGAAAAGTTTCTGGGCGAGCCGCCGAGGCGCTATGAGCCGGCGGAGGGCCCGGGAAAAATGGAGTGCGCCGTGTTTACGCTCGACACCGAAACCGGAAAGTGCGTTACCGTTGAGGCCCTGCGCATTTACTGAGGCCGCGGCGTAGACGCCGATGTCAAGGACTTGACTCTTTATGAGCAAACGGAGGGAAAATGAAAGAGCTGAAGCTGCTGCATGCCGCCGACCTGCATCTGGATTCCGCGTTTGAAGCCCTTTCGCCTGAAGCGGCGGAGGAGAGACGCGCGGAGCAGAGAGAGCTGCTCTTCCGTATCGAGGATCTCGCCGAAAAGCGCGGGGTCGCGGCGGTGCTGCTGAGCGGCGACATTTTTGACAATGAAACGGTCAGGAGCGAAACCGCGCGGGACTTCAACAGCTCCCTCGGCGCGCTTTCCTGCCCCGTGATCATCGCCCCGGGAAACCATGATCCCTATACGCCCCACTCCATGTGGGAAACCATGCGGATCCCTGAAAATGTGTACATTTTCAAGAGCGCCGGGATCAGCGCCGCCGAGTTTCAGGGCATACCGGCCCGTTTCTGGGGCGCGGCTTTCACGAACAGCTTTTCACACCCGCTGCTGAACGGCTTTTCACGCGGGGAAAAGACAGATGAGCTGGCCGACGTTCTGGTCATCCACGGCGACACCGCCGCAGGCGCGGGTGATTACAATCCGATCAGCCGTGAGGCCCTTGTCAAATGCGGTATGGACTATGCCGCGCTCGGCCATATCCACGCGCGCACACCGCTGATGACGGCGGGCGGGACGGCCTATGCCTATCCGGGCTGCACAGAGGGGCGCGGCTTCGATGAAACCGGCGAAAAGGGCCTGTTGATCGTCACGCTCTCGGATGCCGGAGTCAGGACGGAATTCGTGCCGCTCGGCGGCGTGCGGTATGAGATCCTCCGTGTCGACGTCGGCGGAAAGGATGTTTCCGCCGCTGTATGCGAGGCCGTGTCCGGTCTGACGGAAAACGATTGCTGCCGTCTTGTGCTGGCCGGCGAATGCTCGGCGCAGCCTGACCTCGGACTCGTGCGTAAGGCGCTTGAGGGCCGCTTCCGCGAGCTTCAGCTCCGGGACGAGACGACGCCAAAACGCGAGCTGTGGCCGCTGCGGAACAAAGATACCCTGAGCGGCGTGCTTTTGGACAAGCTTTACACAATATATACCGCCGCGGACAACGATGCGGAGCGCCGCCGCGCGGAGCTTGCCGCGAGGTATGGGCTTGCGGCGGTCGAGAACGGGGGTGAGCCGCTGTGAAACTACATAAACTGACCGCGTCTTTCGGCAAGCTGCAAAACGATTCGCTCGTGCTTGGCGACGGACTGAATGTTATTTTCGCGCCGAATGAAAGCGGGAAATCCACCTGGTGCGGATTTATTCAGGCCATGCTTTACGGCATCGACAGCTCCGCACGCGAAAAGGGCGGGGTCAAGCCGGACAAGCTGCGTTTCGCGCCCTGGAGCGGCGCGCCGATGGCGGGTTCGATGGAGATCGAATACGCGGAGAAGAAAATCACACTGATCAGAAAAGGCAGGGAATCCGCGCCGATGCGCGACTTTTCCGCTGTCATAACGGGGACCTCCGACCAGGTGCGGGAGCTGGAGGCCGCCTCCGTGGGAGAGACCCTGCTGGGCGTCTCAAAGGATGTGTTTGAGCGCTCGGCCTTTATCGGCCAGGGCAGAATGTCCGTCAGCTCGAGTCCGGAGCTGGAAAAGCGGATTTCCGCCATAGTTCAGACCGGGGAGGAAAAATCCTCGTTTTCTGAGGCGGAGGAACGGCTCAGAGCGGCGTTGCGGAAGCGCAGGTACCATAAAAGCGGCCGTCTCTCTGAAATTGAAAAGGAAATGGAATCGATCCGCGCAGAGCTTGGCGACTGCGAAAGGGAGGCCGGCCGGGGCGCGGATCTGAAAAAGGCCAAGGCCGCCGCGCTGGAGCGCCGGGACAGCCTGCTGGACAGGGTTTCGGAAGCGAGAAAGCGCGCAAGGCGCGGCACGCGTGACAGGCTGACGGAATCGCGCGGGGATATCCGCGCGCTCGAAACCGCCTATTTTGAAAAAGCCGGCGCGCGGGTTTCAGCGGAAAAGAAGCTCGAGACGGGCCTGTTCGGCAAAGAAACGCCGCAGGCGGCAAGACTCCGCGTCGCAGAGGACAGGGCCCGGTTGACGGCCATAGAACAGGAAGAGGGCAAGGGCGGCAGCGGCGCGCTCAACTGGATGATATGCGCGCTCCTTATGCTCATAGGCGTAGGCTTTGAGCTGCTAGTCGATTTTCGCGTGTGGACGCCGCCGGGTTTCCTGGGCTATGTGCCGCGCATTGCCGCGGGTGTACTCGCGCTTATCCAGCTTGCGCGCATATTGACGCTGCGCAGGAAGCGTAAGGCGCTGCTGGCGGAAAAGACCGGAATCCTCTCCGGCTACGGCTGTGAGAGGGCGGAGCAGATCACCGCGCTGCTGAAAGCGCACGAGCAGAATCACGCCGCTTTTATTCTGGCGGACGAAGCTGAAAAGCAGGCCGAGATCGCGCTTGAAGCGGCCAAGCAGCTTCAGGCGGAGCTTGAAGCCGTGCTTTTGAAGGATCTCGATTTTACCGAGGGCGAAAGCGAGGCGGCTCAGCAGACTAAGCTGCTCGAGGCGGCGGAAGCCGCGCTTCGGAATATCCGCGAGCAGAGCGCCGCCTGGGAAGGGCGCCAGACCGCCCTGAAGGACCCGGGGTTGCTCAGGGCGCGGCTTGCGGAGCTGGCCGGGGAGCACGGCAAGCTGACGGAGGAATACGACGCGCTGGCCCTTGCGCTCGATACGCTCCGGTCGGCAGGCGCGGAGATCAGCCAGCACGTCACCCCGCGCCTGAGCGAGAGAACTGCCGAGATTTTCTCCGCGTTTACGGGTGCCCGCTACGGCGGCGTAATGCTCGACAGAGAGCTGAAAGCTTTGGCCAGGCCGCAGGGCGATGCCGTTCCGAGGGACGCGTCCTTTCTCAGCGTCGGGACTGTCGACCAGCTTTATCTGGCCGTCAGGCTGGCCGTCTGCGAGCTTGCCCTGCCGGCGGACAAGGCCTGTCCGCTGATTCTGGACGACGCGCTCGTGAATTTCGACGACACGCGCTGCGAAAGGGCGCTCGCGCTTCTGCGGACGCTGGCGGAACAGCGCCAAATTCTGCTGTTTACCTGCCATAAACGCGAAATGGACCTGGTGGCGGGACTCGCGGCTGTGACTGTAACCGAGCTGAAAGATCAGTAAAGCACTTAAATCCAGCATGAGGAACACATTACACACGGTCTGCGCCGTGAGAAAAGAGAGCTGCATATGAATGAGAACAAAGAAAACCCATTGAAAGACGAAGCTGACGGAAAAGCGGAAGCGACGAACGCCGTTTCCACGGAAACTACCGGGAAAACAGACGCACCCGAGGAGACGGCACAGCCGGAGGCGGTGGAAATCAGCGCGAAGACGCCTGACCCGGAGGAAGCGAAGACGTCTGTTCCGAAAATGAGCGCGCGGCTTAAAAAAGCGCTCCTCCGCGCGGGCGCGGCCCTGATTGCAGCGCTCGCCCTCCTTTATGGGACGAAGCTTTCCTTCCTCGACCTGATCGCGGGCGCGGCGAAGACCGGTGCCGTGCAGACCGCGGAACCGGGCGCCTTCGTCAAATGCGATATTCTTGTAATCTTCGGCACCTACGCCGAAGAGAAGTCGGGCGGAACGACAACGGGCCAATATGCCGTGGTTCCCATGGAAGGCAAGCTTGTTACAGTCCGCATTACCGGGCGTTACCTGGAATCCGCCGAGGCCGTTGAAACGGACACCTACGACTATATCAGCGGCAGCCTTTCCTCGCTCGACAGGTATTTCGTCGTCCAGGGCACGGCGGAAACCCTTTCCGAGGAATGCTCCGCCCAGTTGTACGAGTGGTTTGCCGCCAATGAGGCCTGGCTGGCTGAGATCGGCTTCATTGCAGCCGCGGGCGACGCTTCCTTTTATCTTTCCGACGCCGTGCTGATGACTGACACGGTCAATTCCATGAATCAGACCCTTGTTGTGGTCCTGACCGGCTTGGCGATCCTCTGCCTGCTTTACGTCGTTATCGAGCTGATCCTTATGGCGGTGGGCTTCTATCTCGACAGGCAGGAGAGACCCGGACAGCCCGCAGACGGGCCGGACGCCGCAAAAAATTCGCCGTCTGACGAAGCACCCCCGGAGGTCCCGGCAGCGGCCGGCGGGACGCCTCAGAAGGACGCCG
>JAISDV010000166.1 GCA_031264545.1 Oscillospiraceae bacterium
CAGGACCTGATTATCGCGGCTGTCAACGAGGCCCTGCGCCAGGCCGAGACGCGCGCGGGCGAGAGCATGGCCAAGCTGACGGGCGGCCTGAATCTCGGCGGCCTCGGTCTGTAAGCGCAAAGAAAAAGTGAAAAGTCCCGCCGGAACAGTTCAGAAGCCTGTCCGGCGGAGACTTATTATAAGGATAATTATCAGGCAGCAGTATCCGAATAAGATATTGTTAACAGCTTGCCTGCGGCGAGCTGTTAACATTGCCATGCGGCGCGTCCCGCGCCGCGGTATTAAATCCAAGCGCATGTGCGCACTCAGTGCGCACATGCGCGTTAAAACAGTTTCGCAAAAACTATTTTTAATCGGCGACCTTACCGAGTGTGACCATTGTCTCGGGATTCGAGACGACAATATCAGGATAGTTGGCGTCTATCGACTGGAGCCTTGTCCCGCCGACGCGGTCGCGCAGGCGCTTGAAATAGCCCGTCCCCTCATAGATAAAGACGCCGGTCTCGCCATGCTCAAGCTTGGCCTGCTGGCGGATCCAGACGATCTGCCCGCTGTGGTAATCGGGCGCCATACTGTCCCCGTATATCCGCACGCCGAAGTTTGCCGAGAGCGGGACCTCGTTTCCGACACGGGTCGGCGCATAATCCGGCAGGTCGAGCAGCCGGCCCTTGCCATCGGCCTCGGCCAGGTCGTAGACCGGGAGCGTCCGGATTTTTGTGCCTCTGGGCGGCTCCAGCGCGGGATCGTCATAACGTCCGCTGTCACGCAGCATACCGGCGTATTCGACAGTCAGCTTTTTTCCCGCTTCGTCCAAACCATTCAGGAAATCGAAGCTGCGGCCGATGAAAACGCCGCTGATATCCACAATATCGAGAAGGTCGCAGATAATGAGAAACTGGATCGCGTTGGGCAGGGAAGAGCCGCTTTCCCACTTGGAAACGGCCTGATTCGTGACCCGGACTCCGCGTTTGCCGAGCAGGGCCGCAAAATTGCGCTGGGACAGCCCCTTCTTTTTTCTGAAGGCGCATATGATATCGCCGAAATCATTCAGCATATGAACCACCTCATCATAAGTATAATATTCTGTTATCCGAATTGCAAGTGTTTTATATAACAAATATCTCATAAAGAGAATTTAAGCGAAGCTTGCGTGAAAGACGTATAATTTGACGTCAGGGCGCCCGGTCTCGGCTATAATGCAGGCAGGCAGATTCGGCATTTCCGCGCGTCCGCGCCGGACAGTGTGTGAGGCCCGTTTTTTGATCAGCTATGGGGGTGCGTAAGGCAATGAGAAAAAAAGGAACATTTTACATAGGGGCGATACTGGTTCTGCTGCTGGCTTGCGTATTGGCCGTGCCGGCCATTGCGGATGCCGGCGGTTTTTCCGGCGGCTCCGACTACGGTGGCGGCTCGGACTATGATTACGGCGGTTCCGGCTACGACTGGGGAGCCGACGATTACGGCGGGACCGGGTTTATCCTGTTTTCCGGGGGCTTACCGGGCGCGGGGGAAGGCCTTGTTATCGTCGTGTTAATCGCGTTCATTGCGCTGAGGGTCATGAGACGCGCCAGAACGACGCCGGGCAAGGCGTCGGCTCCCGGCCGGACTTCCGCCGGGAGCCGGGCCTATACGCCGCTTTCGCCGATAGATACGCTGCGCGCGGCCGATCCGAACTTCTCAGAGACTGCGCTTAAGGCGCGCATATCGAATCTCTATGTCCGTATGCAGGACGCCTGGGAGGACAAGAAATTCGAACTGATGCGCCCGTATATGACGGACGCGCTCTATAATCAGTTCAAGCTCCAGCTCGACGAGCTCGCGCGTTCCGGCTGCACGAACCACGTGGAACGCATTGCGGTGCTCGGCGTGGATATACTGGGCTGGAGAAGCGACGAGACGAACGAAGCCGTTACCGCTGAGCTGCGCACACGTGTCGTGGACTATATTTCAAATGACAGGACAGGAAAGCTGGTCAGCGGCTCGAGGACCGCGGAGAAGTTCATGACCTACGAGTGGGTGCTCGTCCGGTCGAAGGGCATGAAAACGCCGGAGCCTGCCGCCGCCGGCGACGGCGCGGCAGCGATCCGGTGCCCGAGCTGCGGCGCGCCGCTGGAAATCAACCAGAGCGCGAAATGCCCGTACTGCGACAGTGTGATAAACGCCGCGGACTACGCTTGGGTCCTCTCCGCCGTCAAGGGCCTGTCCCAGAGGACCGGGCGCTAGCCGCCGGGAAAAAACAGGGCTTGTAATCATTTCCGCTTTTTAATATAATAAAATCATGAAATTTATGAATACATTGAAGGAAGTCTTTTTATCGTCGCTTCCGCTTGCCGCGGTCATTATCATCGTCTGCGGTTTTGTGGCGCCTATGAAAAGCACGTTCGATTATGTAAAATTAATGATTGGTTATGCCGGCGTCGTTGTGGGGCAGTCGTTGTTTTTGGACGGCCTCAATATCAGCATCCTGCCTATCGGAAAGCTGGTCGGCAGCTCGCTGATAAAATTGAAAAAGGCCGTTTTCATCATTTTTTTCGCTTTTGTGTTCGGGCTGCTCGCGACGGTCGCCGAGCCGGCCCTGTCGGTACTGGCCAGGCAGACCCATATGATCATGGAGAGCGTAAGCGAGGCGGTATTTGTCTGGATTATGGGCGCAGGAATCGGCGTGATGGTCGGTTTTGCGCTGTTCAGAATCATAAAGGATCTGAATATCAAAATCCTTTTCGCCATACTTTATATTGCGGTGTTTCTGGCGGTCCTTTTCGTCCCGGAGCAATTTATCGCGCTGGCCTTCGACGGCAGCGGCGCGACCACGGGCGATGTCTCGGTGCCGTTTATACTGGCGCTCGGGATGGGCGTTTCCGTCACAATGTCCAAGCATAAAACCAACGAGGATACCTTTGGGATCATAGGGCTCGCATCGGTGGGGCCGATACTGGCGCTGTTCATTTATGGCATAATCCTGAAAGCGGCGCACGGCGGCGCGCTCCCGCCTGCCGGCATATATGATCCGGGGCGGGCGGAAAGCCTGGGTGCGATCGTCGTTTCGAATCTGGGCGGCGTCGCGCTTGCGCTTTTACCCATTGTAGTCGTGTTTGTGCCGTTTCAATTCCTGCTGCTCAAGCTTCCCAGGAAAGAGTTTATCATGATACTGCTGGGCGCGGCGGCGGTCTATGTCGGCCTGCTCGTTTTCCTGTCGGGCATCGATTTCGGCTTCGCTTTCGCCGGCAAATATATCGGCGAGGTGTTTCTGGATCCTCTCCGTCCGCCTTGGTTCAAATGGCTGCTGCTTTTGGTCGGGTTCGTGCTCGGCGCCGCGATCACGCTGTCGGAGCCGGCCGTTACCGTACTGGGCGAGCAGCTTGAGGAAATAACCAACGGCCACATCAAAAAGATGACGATACGCATGGCGCTTGCAATCGGTATCGGCTTTGCCGCGCTGATCGCCATGGTAAAGATTTTGACGCAGATAAACATCCTCTGGTTTCTGGTTCCGCTTTACGCCGCGGCGCTGATCCTGATGAAATTCACCTCCAGGCTTTTCGTCGGGCTGGCCTTTGATTCAGGCGGCGTCACGGGCGGTGCGCTGACCTCGGCGTTTTTGACCCCGCTTACCCTCGGGGCGGCGCAGGCCGTGGCCGGGGCGGCGGGACCCGGCGCTCAGTCGGTTTTGACAAACGGCTTCGGGATCATAGCTTTTATTTCAGTTACCCCCTTGATTGCCGTGCAGATTTTAGGTATAATCTACGACGCGCGGCTCAGAAAGATGCGTCAGCTCATGGCGGAGGCCGAGCTAGCCGAGATCGCGGAGCTGGCTTCCTTGGCCGCGCATACGGGCGAAACCGGCGCGACGGATAACGACGGCGCTGAAACCGGTGATCAGAGCCTATCTGTGGAGGCGAAAGACAGTGTCGAATGAGGTCTCGGGCTGTATAGAGTTTTTAACGGTGATAGCCGGAAGAAAGCATAAAGGCGCGCTTCTGGATGCGCTCTCAGAAGCGGGCGGGCGGCTTATCCACGCCGTATACGGCAAAGGCTCCGTCAAGTCAGGCTATCTTGCGGATATGCTCGGGCTTGTGCCGGAGGAGAACAAAATCGTGATCGTCTGCCTGCTGTCGGCCAAAAAATCCAGCGCCGTGCTGGATATGCTGGTCAGAAAATTCCATTTTGATAAGCCGAACACGGGCATTGCCTTCACCGTGCCTGTTGAAAGGCTGGATTTCGGAGGACCGTATCATGGAACATGCCAATGACATGAAAGCGCTGTATATCATCGTCAACGCCGGCTTCGCCGACGAGATCGTGGATATGGCGCGCGAGATCGGGGCGGGCGGCGCAACCATCATAAACTCCCGCGGCACCGGCGCCGTGCATAAAGAGATCCTGGGCATTACCATAGATGCCGAAAAAGAGATGATTTTAAGTCTCGTGGACGCGGATACGGCCGAAAAAATCATAGCGGCCGTGAAAGATAAGGCGGGGCTGAAATCTCCCGCCAACGGTATTTGCTTCGTTATGCCCGTGGAAAAAATGATCATGGTAAACAAGCTTGTCCCACAGACCGACAAGCAGGAATAAGGCCCTCCCGCCCGCGCCGGGCGCTGGAAAGCCCGGCCGGAGCCGGCCGGGCCTCGCATGTGTCCGGGGGCTGCGGCTCAGAGCCGCTTTTCCATATTCACATAGTCCGAAAGCGTAAAACCGTTTTTTTCGTAAAAGCTGGCGTCCTCGCAGAGGGCGTGGAGCGCGATCTTGTCAACACAGTCCTTTTTCAGCTCCCCGCGGAGCGCGTTGAGCGCCAGGCTTCCGCAGCCCTTGCGCTGATAGTTGGGATGGACGAAAATCTCGTCCACATAAAAATTACTGCACTTTGCCGCGACGAGCATCCTTCCGAAAAGGTAGCCGACAATCTGCGTGTCGATAATAAGCGCATATCCCCGGGAATTCGCGCCCGACAGATACGCTTGGATACGTTTTTCCGCCCGCTCGAGCGGCCAGTTTTCATTATAAGGGGCCTCAGCGTAGACCCTGCAGAGCATCTGCGCGGCGATGGGTATATCGCTTTGGTCACAAGTCCGTAAAAACAGCATAGCGCGCACCTCCGTTTCTGAGATTATGCCACAGGCGCAGAGCGCCGTGTGGTATATGTGATTTAAATTATGTATACTGTCCGCTTGCGGACATTATACCACAGGCGCAAAGCGCCGTTGTGGTATATGCGATTCGATTATGTATAATGTCCGCTTGCGGACATTATACCACAGCGGCCGCGGAGAAAGCAAAAGAAAATGACAACATTTTCAGGCCGGGAACCGTTTCTTCCGGCGGCGCGGCAGCAGCGCTTCTCTTAGCTGTTGACAAGGCGGGCGGATTTGTCTATAATGAACGCGGTATATCCGATATGGGAAGGACAGTCAGGACCATGG
>JAISDV010000187.1 GCA_031264545.1 Oscillospiraceae bacterium
CGAGGGCTGCGGTGTGCTCGTCGAGCAAAAGGAGCTTCGGCTTCCTAAGCGTCGCCATAAGGAGTGTCAGCGCCTGGCGCTGCCCGCCGGAAAGCAGGCCGACCTTTTCGCCCATGCGGTCCTCAAGGCCAAGTCCGAGCGTTTTCAGTGCCTCACGGTACTGCTCGCGTTCGGGCTTTGTAACGCCCCAGCGCAGCGTGCGCTTCCCGCCTCTGCGAAACGCCAGCGCAAGATTTTCCTCGATTCCCATGTTTGCGGCCGTACCCATCATCGGATCCTGAAATACCCTGCCGATATACTGCGCACGCTTGTACTCGGACAGTGCGGTCACACGCACGCCGCCGATGAAAATTGAGCCGCCGTCTATCGGCCAAACCCCGGCGATGGCGTTGAGCATAGTCGATTTTCCCGCGCCATTTCCGCCGATAACCGTGAGAAACTCACCCTCGTTCAGGTGCAGGCTGACCCCATACAGCGCCTTTTTTTCATTTATCGTTCCGGTATTGAAGGTTTTACTCACGTGATTGAGGTCAAGCATTTTCACCGGCCCCCTTTCTCGCGCGCTTTTCCTGCCGGGCTTCCATTTTCCCGACCGCCGCAAAGGAATTTTTCGCCCGGGCGCGCAGATAGGGAACGGCGAGGAATATCGCCACGATGGCGGCTGTCAGCAGCTTGAGCAGGTCCGTGGGCATTCTCAGCCACATGACAAGCCCGACGACCAGATAGTAGACCACGCCGCCTATCGTGACAAAGGCCAGCCTGATCGCAAAATTCATGCGTTTGACCAGAAGCGCGTCACCCAATACCTCGCCGATGATGACGGCTGCGAGCCCGATAACGATGGCGCCCTGCCCCATTTTAATGTCCGCGAAGCCCTGGTACTGCGACATCAGCCCGCCGGAGAGCGCGACAAGGCCGTTGGACAGGCATAACGCGATGACCTTCATCAGGTCGATATTGACGCCCTGCGCCTGCGCCATATGCGGATTACAGCCGGTCGCCCGGATAGCGCTCCCTTGCTCGGTCCCGAAGTACCAATAGAGCAGTGCGATCAGGGCGGCAGCAAAAGCGAGCGCCGTAATAATCGCACCGCTCACGTTCCTGAGCGATACGATCAGCGTGAATTTATCCACGTTAACGGCTTTATTTGCGCCGCCGAGGATCATCAGGTTGACCGACCACAAAGAAATCTGCGTCAGTATTCCGGCGAGGATACCGGGAATACCGAGAATGGTATGCAGAAGCCCCGTAATCAGCCCGGCAAGCATCCCCGCCAGAACGGCGGCCAGCAGCGCGGCAGGCGCGGGTATGCCCGCGAGAATGAGCACAACAGTGACCGCGCCTCCTGTCGCGAAAGAGCCGTCGACCGTGAGGTCCGCAAAATCAAGCAGGCGGAAACTGATAAAGACACCGAGCGCCATAATGCCCCAAATTACGCCTTGGGCGATATTGCCGGGAAGCGATGCGGCCAGGCTCAGCGGGTTTAGTGAAGCAAAATATGAAAAAATATCCATATCGGTTCCTTTCCTGAAGCCGAAAACGGGAACACGGACAGAAAGCTTCTGTCCGAATACAGCGGCGGCGCCTTGAAATTCAGGGCGCCGCATACGGCTTTCCGAGCTTTATTCGGCGGCTATCGCCTCGTAATCGGAGGGGATCGTCACTCCGAGGGCTTCGGATATCTCGGCATTGTACTGCTTGGTGAACGGGGGCGCGCACTGGATCTCCATAGTCGCGGGGTCTGCGCCGTTTACGAGTATCTCATAAGCCATCAGCCCGGTCGCGTAACCGAGGTCGTAATAGCTGATCGAGAGGGTCGCAACGCCGCAACCGGCGCAAATACCTGACTCACCGGCGACTATCGGCACGCCGACGGGAACACAGACGTTCTTAATGATCTCCGTATTGGACGCAACGGTGTTGTCGGTTGGCAGGTAGATCACGTCCGATTCGGCCGCGGCCGCGACTGCGACCGTCTGGAGATCGTTGGAATCAGAGAAAGTATATTCCCGGCAGGCATAGCCCATGCCGGTCAGATACTCCGTGATCACGTCGGACTGGTATTTGGAATTCGGCTCAGCCGAGCAATAGAGGATGCCGACATTTTTCGCGTCCGGAAACAGCTCGTTAAGAACGGCCGCCTGCTGGTCCAGCGGAGCGAGGTCGCTCGTTCCGGAAATGTTCTTGCCGGTGACACCCGTCCAGCCTTCGATTCCGAGGGCAGTGGCGTAATCGGTCACCGAGGTGCCGAGAACGGGAATCTCAGCGGTCGCGGACTGAGCGGCCTGAAGCGCGGGCGTCGCGTTTGCCATGATAAGATCGACCTTGGCGGAGACCAGCTGGTTTGCGATGATCGCGCAGGCCGGAACGTCGCCCGAGGCGTTCTGCTCATCGAAGCTGACCTTGTCGCCGAGTTTTTCAGTGAGCGCCGCCCTGAAGCCCTGCGTTGCCGCGTCGAGCGCAGGATGCTGAACGAGCTGGATAATGCCGACGTTATAGTTTTCATTTTTTCCGCCGCAAGCCGTGAGGGAGAGCACCATGATGGCGGCAAGCAGGAGCGCTGATAATTTCTTTTTCATATATTTTCTCCTTAAATATAGTCTGGATATTAAAAAACAGCGACCGCCTTTTCAGACGAACCGCCGCATATCCCTGTAATAATGGCCCTATCGTTCTGTTTCGGCATGCATATTCACTTTACCCCACGGCAAAAGTAAAAAAATGCATAGCTAAACAAGCCCGCCTCAGTACGGATATTATTGCCAAAATAAGACGACATCCGACACATTTTAGGGGCCTCCTTCCACAAAGCCTTTACTTGTTTATTAGTATATTGCTTTAACAGCGCAAAGTCAACTGTGATAAATTCTAAAACGCCTGCCGGATATGAACACAATTTTCAGCTTATGCACAAGCTTAAGCAGCCGACACACAATATGATATGTGCACAAGCATTACAGCATGTTCGTCCCAAGGAGCCGCGTGTTTAAAGGCGCGGACATCGGCTTCGGTTTATGAGAGAAAGTCCAGAACAAGCGCCTGCATTTTTTCCTTCGGGACGCAGCCGGTAAATCGCTGCGTCTTTCCGAAAAGTCCGGTCAGAGGCTTCGGCGGCCTGGTGGACGTCGCGGCGGCGAGTTTTTCAATCAGCTCCGCACCGGGGACGGCGCTGTTCTGCCCAAGCGCATCCAGAACGCTGTCACAGAACTTGTACGGGCTCGCAGTAGAAACAATGACGGCCGGAAAGCGCGCGCCTGTTTCGCGCATTTCCGCAAGCACAGCATAGGCGTCTGCGGTGTGCGTATCCATCAAATAGCCGGTTTTTGCAAAGAGCTCCGCGATAAAAGCCTTGGCCGTACCGTCGGTCGCGCAGCCGCAGTCGAAGTCGGCCCTGATCGCGGCGAGGACCTCCGCACCGACATCGTACCTGCCGGTTGCTTTCAGCGCTTCCATCCAGCCCTTTACAGCGGTGTCGCCGGAGAGCATGAACAGGAGACGCTCGAGGTTTGAGGAGACAAGGATGTCCATTGAAGGCGAAACGGTCGTATGAAACGCCCGGTTTCGGTCGTAAACGCCGGTATTGATGAAATCGGTCAGGACATTATTCGCGTTTGAGGCGCAGATCAGCCTGCGGATGGGCAAGCCCATTTTTTTTGCGTACCAACCGGCGAGTATATCACCAAAGTTGCCCGTCGGCACGCAGAAATCCAGCCCATCTCCAAGCTTTATCCTTCCGGAGGAGACAAAATCGCAGTAGGACGAGAAATAGTAGACGATCTGCGGCAGCAGGCGTCCCCAGTTGATGGAATTTGCCGAGGAAAGGAACACACCCTTCTTGTCGAGCGTTTGCATGAAATCCCGGTCACCGAAAACCTGCTTCACGCCGGCCTGCACATCATCAAAGTTGCCCTTGACGGCGGAAACGAGAACGTTTTCGCCGCGCTGGGTCGTCATCTGGCGCTTCTGGACCTCCGAAACGCCGTTATACGGATAAAAAACGACGATCGAAGCGCCCTCGACGTCGGCAAAGCCTTCGAGCGCGGCCTTACCCGTATCGCCGGAGGTCGCGACGAGGATACACACCCTGCGCGTTTCGCCGAGCTTTTTGAGTGAGGCGGTCAGGAGCCTCGGAAGCATCTGCAGCGCCATGTCCTTGAAAGCGCAGGTCGGGCCGTGCCACAGCTCGAGAATGCCGGTGTCTGCATCGAGAAAACGCGTCGGGGCGATTTCCGCGCTGTCGTAGTTGGCCGAATAGGTCTCTCCGACGAAAGCCGTCAGCTCCGCCTCGGTGAATTCATCCAGGTATCTCCCAATGACGGCCACCGCTTTTTCGCGGTAATCTCTGCCGCGGAGCTGCCTGATCTCATCGAGAGAAAGCTGCGGAATGCTCTGAGGAACGAAAAGGCCGCCGTCGCGCGCAAGCCCCTGCGCGATCGCGGCGGCAGCGGAAACGCCGTTGCGCCTGTCTCTCGTGCTGTAATACTGCATCTGAAAGCTCCTTACTGAAACGCGTTTTCTATGTGATTGATCTTCACAGCCGCGGATGAAGCGCCTCCAGCGGCGTAAATCTCGATCACGTCGAAGCGCGGCTGGAGACCCGTCTCGTTCTGAGAGAGCCAGAGCGCGGCGGTTTTGATGATCTTTTTCTGCTTCGCCCTTGTGACGAATTCCTTTGCCTCGGCAAAGCCGTCCGATTTCCGGAGCTTGACCTCGGCAAAAACGATGTACCGCGTGTCCGCCGCAATGATGTCGACCTCTCCGAAGCGGCAGGAATAATTCAGGCCTACAAGCTTATAACGCTTTTTTTTGAGATAATCCGCGGCGGCCTGCTCGCCGAAGCGGCCGGTGAGCTTTTTATCCATATGCTGTCCTTTCGCGGCGGCCGCGGAGCGAACGAAAACGCCGCATGTCCCAAGGTCAGACAGCGCTGTTTCGCCGCCCGGCATAGAACTTTCTCAGAAAAGAGCCGCGGTGTATCTCGCAGGGACCGAATTCCGAAAGCGCGTCATAGTGCGCCTGCGTCCCGTAGCCCTTGTGCTTTGCAAAGCCGTACAGAGGATATTTTTCATCCAATACCGCCATCAGCCGGTCCCGCGTCACCTTCGCGAGTATCGAAGCGGCGGCTATACTCGCGCATTTCGCGTCGCCTCCGACGACGGACAGGCCGTTATATTTCAGCCCTTTAAGCGTGTTTCCGTCGACGAGACAAAGCTCGGGCAAGGGCGTGAGCTGCGCGATCGCGCGGTTCATGGCGAGAAAGGACGCATAAAGTATATTCAGCGCTTCGATCTCCGCGACATCCGCGAAAGCGATACCAAAGGAAAGCGCTTTTTCAATAATCACATGATAGAGCGCTTCGCGCTTGTTTGCCGTGAGCTTTTTTGAGTCGTTCAGTCCGCTGATCTCCGCGCCGTGGGGCAGGATCACCGCCGCGGCGCACACAGGGCCGGCAAGCGGGCCTCTCCCTGCTTCATCCACTCCGCAGAGGGATGCGGCGCCCTGCTGCAGGAGCGCCCGCTCTATCGCCCAAAGATCCATCGGCGCGCGCGCTAATTCCGCGGCTTCTCGAGGCTTATGCGCCCGAGCCTGCCGTCCCGGAATTCGTCGAGGAGCACGGCCGCCATCCGTTCGAGGTCATATTCGCCCTTCGAAACAATGAAGCCGCGGTTTTTCGCCGCCGCCCCGAGCAGCTCAAAGCCGTTTGCGGCGGCATCGGGCGCGAGTTTATAGCGCTGCGCGAGACTCTGCGGACAGGCTTCGCGAAGCCGGAGCATTAAATTCGCCGCGAGCGTTTCCCTGTCTATGATCTCGTCACGTATCGCGCCCGTAAAGGCAAGGTTTTCTCCCACAGCCTGGCTGTCGAAGCGCGGCCAGAGTATACCCGGCGTGTCGAGCAGCTCGAGCCCTGCGTCGACGCTGATCCACTGCTTGCCGCGGGTTACGCCCGGTTTGTCCGAGACCTTTGCGGCCTTGCGCTTTGCAATTTTGTTGATGAAGGTCGATTTGCCGACGTTCGGAATGCCCAACACCATCGCGCGGAGCGGTTTGCCTGCCTGCCCCTTCGCGGCAAGCGCTTCGAGCCTGTCCCTGAGCAGCGCCCTGATCGCGCCGGCAAAGCCTCCCAGGCCTTTTCCGCTTTTGCAGTCCGTCTCCAGAACAGGCAGGTCCCCGGATTTGAAATATGCCCGCCAGAGCGCGGTCACAGCGGGGTCAGCCTGGTCCGCGCGGTTGAGGATAATAAGCCTGGGCTTTGTCCCGGCCAGCCTGTCGATATCGGGGTTGCGGCTGGAATAAGGGATACGCGCGTCGATGATCTCACACACGGCGTCCACGAGCCTCATGTTCTCCGTGATCATGCGCTGGGCCTTCGTCATATGACCGGGAAACCACTGGATATTCAGTTTTTCGGTCATATCCGTCATTGGCGCGCCTCCGTAAGAGCTGTTAAATGACGCCGAATTTACTTACGGGCAGCAGCCTGAGCAGGACCCTGCCCATGACGTAGCGGACATCGACACAGCCGATGATATCGCTCCGGCTGTCGATTGAGGCGTTGCGGTTATCGCCCATCACAAAAATGCAGTTTTCCGGAACGGTGATCTTTCCGTCAAAATCGATCGGCGTATGCGTGAGATCGGCCGCGTACGGCTCATTGAGCGGCCGGTCGTCGACATAGACGACACCCTGTTCAAAGTCGATGTCCACGGTCTGGCCCGCAACCGCGATGACACGCTTGATGATCGGATCCTCCTGAAAGGAAAGCTTGCGAAGCACAACGACGTCCCCCTGCGCAGGCGTATAGAATATGT